>CAITAV010000114.1 GCA_903890345.1 uncultured Actinomycetes bacterium | reverse complement strand
TCAAATGCTGGTGCGTTACGGTGAATTGGCCAACGCTCTTTGATGTCGAGTGAAGAGGTTGGAACATCTAAGGATTCACCAAGAGTATTAAATACGTGTCCCTTTGTTACATCGCCAACTGGTACAGAAATCGCAGCGCCGGTATCTGATACCTGTGCACCACGAGTCATTCCATCAGTTGGTTGCATAGAGATTGCGCGCACGAGGTTATCTCCAATGTGCTGTGCAACTTCTAGGGTCAACGTACGCGTCTGACCACTCATGGTCACATCAACGTGTAGCGCGTTAAAGATCGAAGGCATTGAATCGGCTGGGAATTCAATATCCACCACCGGTCCGATTACTCGAGCTACGCGGCCCTTACCGCTATTTTCTTTCGACATCATTCACTCCCTGCATTTGCCGAGGACAACGCGTCTGCGCCGCCAACAATTTCGCTGATCTCTTGTGTAATTTCGGCTTGACGAGCCGCGTTCGCAAGTCTTGTTAAGGACTTGATTAACTCATCAGCATTGTCAGTTGCTGATTTCATTGCGCGACGTCGAGCTGCATGCTCTGAAGCCGCTGATTGCAACATTGCGTTAAAAATTCGAGCCTCGATGTAGCGTGGAAGAAGTGCGTTGAGCACTACTTCTGCATTTGGTTCGAATTCATACATAGGCAATAAACCAGTCGCAACTGGTGCATCGCTTTCTACAACCTCTAGAGGCAACATGCGCTTTGCAAGTGCGCTCTGAGTCAACATAGATTTAAATTCAGTAAAGACAATGTGAATTTCATCAACACCGTTCTTATCTGTCTGCGCATCAGCCAAGAAAGCCTGAATAAGTGAGTCAGCCACGCTCTTGGCATCTTCATAAGTAGGTGTGTCAGAAAATCCACTCCACGAACCAGCGATAGCGCGGTTACGGAAGCGGTAATAATTCACTGCTTTACGGCCTACAAGATATGAAGCAACTTCTAATCCACGTGAACGAATGAGGGCAGCGAGTTGTTCGCCTTCCTTAATCGCATTATTTGAATACGCACCAGCCATACCGCGGTCTGCAGAGATAATTAATACCGCTGCGCGCTTTGGATTTTCAGATGCTGTAGTCAATGGGTGATTTGTAGATGAGTACGTGGCAACTGCAGATACTGCACGGGTCAACTCATTTGCATAAGGAGTTGAGGCTGCGACTCGTTGCTGCGCCTTGACAATACGAGAAGCGGAAATTAATTCCATTGCTTTCGTAATTTTCTTGGTCGCTTTAACGGATCGCATCCGTCGGCGGTAAACTCGAAGTTGGGCACCCATTTTTTACTTCTTCACCGCCGGTGGCACGTGCTTAGTAATTTGTTCGGAGCCTTCACCTTCGAGTGCTGCAGCTTCTGCTTCATTAACAGCAGCTGAAACAGTTGGAACGAAGATCTTCTTGAATGCAACAACTGCTTCTTCAAGTGATTTCACAGTGTCATCTTCTAGTTGCTTGGTCTCTGAAATTACATCGAAGATTGCTTTACGTTCGCGCGCAATGTAATCAAGTAGTTCTGATTCAAAGCGACGAATATCAGCAACTGCAATGTCATCGAGCTTTCCAGTTGTTCCAGCCCAAATTGATGCAATCTGACGTTCTAGTGAATATGGTGAGTACTGACCTTGCTTAAGTAGTTCAACCATGCGAGCACCGCGTTCTAGTTGCGCTTTTGATGTCGCATCTAGATCTGAACCAAATGCTGCGAAAGCTTCTAGTTCGCGGAACTGTGCAAGGTCAAGACGCAAACGACCAGCGATTTTTTTCATCGCCTTAGTTTGTGCAGAACCACCAACACGGGAAACAGAAACACCTACGTTAATCGCTGGGCGAACGCCTGCGTTAAAGAGATCTGTTTCAAGGAAGCACTGTCCATCAGTAATCGAAATAACGTTTGTAGGAATGAACGCTGAAACGTCATTTCCCTTAGTTTCAATAATTGGAAGTCCAGTCATTGAACCGCCACCTAATTCGTCAGAGAGTTTTGCGCAACGCTCAAGAAGACGTGAGTGTAAGTAGAAAACATCTCCTGGATAGGCTTCGCGGCCCGGTGGACGACGTAGCAACAATGAGACCGAACGATAAGCCTCTGCTTGCTTTGATAGATCATCAAAGACAATAAGAACGTGCTCGCCTTTGTACATCCAGTGCTGACCAATTGAAGAACCGGTGTAAGGAGCGAGGTATTTAAATCCTGCTGGATCTGATGCAGGAGATGCGACGATGGTTGTGTATTCCATTGCACCTGCTTCTTCAAGTGCACCCTTAACGGATGCAATTGTTGAGCCCTTTTGACCAATAGCAACGTAAATGCACTTTACTTGCTTCTTTGGATCTCCAGATTTCCAGTTTTCGCGCTGATTAATGATTGTGTCAATTGCAACAGCAGTCTTACCAGTTTGGCGGTCACCGATAATTAGCTGACGTTGTCCACGACCAATAGCAGTCATCGCATCAATAGCTTTAATACCAGTTGCGAGTGGTTCCTTAACTGGTTGACGTTGAACTACAGAGGGAGCCTGCAATTCAAGTGCACGACGTGCATCGGCTTTAATTTCACCTTTGCCATCGATTGGACGACCGAGTGGATCAACCACGCGACCAAGGAATGCATCACCAACTGGAACAGAGAGAACTTCACCTGTTCCGCGTACTGATGTTCCTTCTTCAATTCCTTCGTATCCACCCAAAATAACAACACCGATTTCGCGGACGTCGAGGTTAAGTGCAAGACCTAGCGTTCCGTTCTCGAACTGCAAGAGTTCATTCGCCATTGTTGAAGGCAGACCTTCGACGCGAGCAATACCGTCACCAGCTTGGCTAACAGTTCCTACTTCGTCTCGAGCTGCAACGCCTGGATCGTATGACTTAACAAAATTCGCGAGTGCATCACGGATTTCATCAGGTCGGATCGTTAGCTCCGCCATTTTTTTCTCCCTTTTCCTTTTTCTTCTCTAGTTAAATCTTCTTTACGCACTCTGACCAGCAAGTGTGCGACCTGCTGATGCGATGCGATTCACGAGTGTTCCATCAACTAATTCGTCAGCAAACTTGACTGAAAGTCCACCTATAACAGATGGATCAACTTCAACATTTACTCGAACTGGTTGGCCAAGTTGCTTGGTCAGTGCTGCAACCAAGCGGTCGTACTGAGCGGACGAGAGTGCAACTGCTGTACGTGCAACTGCGATGAGGCGATTGCGGCGTGCAGCTAGTGCGTATTGGTAATCATCAAATGCTGCTTCAACACTTCGTGATCGCCAATTATTAATAACGTGGTTGACGAGTTTGATTGTCGATGATGATGTTTCTTTGCCCAGTAACTCTGCGATCAGAGATGACTTTGCTTTTTCTGCTCCTGCGGTGATCAAGGCGCTACGCAATTCAAAAGATGTTGAAATAGCGCGAGCAACTGTGAAGAGCTCGCTTTCTACTCGATCTAGTTCATTTGCGATATTTGCAGCTGATGCTTCCGCTTCGATTGCTAGTTGTTCTAGTACTTCCACAAGATCGGATGAGGCTGACCAGCGCAACTCACTGACGCCAGTGATTACGTTAAGTGCAGGTGCGCCGACGCTCTTTCCGAATATTTCTTTTAGAAGTACCGATTTTGACTTCGCATCACGAGATGGATCATTGATCGCTCTACGCAATGAGATATTTGAATTTAATACAGATGTGATGAAGAACAATTCGGAAGAGAGAAGTGATGCGGCATCGGCTGTTGAGCCTTTTGCTGCAGCATCAATAAAGCCGCGTGCAATCACAAGTGATTGACGGCTTCTTCCTCCGAAGTGGTTTCTCATCTTTTTCTTTCTATTTAGATTTCTCTAAATCATCAAGGAAGCGATCCACGATGCGTGATTGACGGGCCTGGTCTTCTAGTGCTTCTCCGACGATCTTTGATGCGAGTTCAACTGCAAGTGTTCC
>CAITAV010000113.1 GCA_903890345.1 uncultured Actinomycetes bacterium | reverse complement strand
TCACTTCATAGCAAGCTCTCTACTTTGGGTGATCGCATTAAAAGCGCCGAGCGTGCATTCAATGATGTCATCGCAACAGCTGAAACAACTGTGATGCGACCAGCGCGCAAGATGATGCAACTAGGTGTATCTAGTGGAAGCAATAAGATTGCTGCGTTAACAGATGTTGATGATGAAGTTCGCGCTATTAAATCTTCAGCACTAGAAATTGATTACATTGACGCAGAAGAGGATGAAGAAGAAGCATGAGCACAGAAACACCTAACAGAGTCGCAATAACTGGTCCTGGATTAAAGAAGCAAGGCGTTGTTGTACTGCAAACCTTATTTATCGCTCTCTTTACACTGCTTGAACTCTGGATCCGAAGCGGAGTCGGAATTGTTACGGGTGTAATTCTGTGTATTGCTGTTTTCGGTGGTGTTCGCTTCGGTCGAAGTGGCACTCGTTACGTCAGCGTTGTAACTCCACCGCTGGCCTTTGCTGGCACAATTTTGGTAAGCGTGATTGCTGCAGATGGAATCAAAATCAGTCGAGTTGGTATCGACTTCATTGCAGCTCTTGCCAGCGTTGCGCCTTACTTAATCATTAGTGCGCTCTATGGGTGGTTTATGTATTTCAATGAGAAAGCAAAATCGCGTCCATCTCGCAAATCCGCCATATAAGTATTAGGTTAGAGACATGCCTAAATTTCTAGTTGGATTAGCACTCGCGCTCACTCTTAGTTTTGCGCCAGTAGCTCAGGCACAGGCATATCAGCACTCAATAACAATTATGAGTGAAGATGAAGAGCACGGAGGTCCAGAAAATCCAGAGCACCTTGGTAAAGATGGCGATGATATTCAATTCGCAATTTTGGGCGTTGTAATTGTTTTAGGCATTGCTGGCTTAATTGTTTACCGTCGCTTCAAAAAATAAAGTTAAGGCAGTGGCAACCACGCCACCATTTCTCCTTCTTCCATAGATTTATCTGCCACAGCAAAACCAGTTGAGTGCGCAAGTCCGCGCAACATTGCAGATCCTAAGTATTCGCCCATTTCAAACCAGCCATCGACAATGTTTCCTAAAACTAAACGAGTAAATCCTTCTGGAACGTTGATGTCATCGCCTGTAACAATCTGATGGAGTTCTGCTTCTTTACGGCCCATGAGTGCATCAATTACTGGCTGGCCAAGAGTTAATAGCGCAACGATTGCTGATTGCGGATTACCAGGTAATCCAACGAAAGGTATTTTGTTGATGTGTGCCAAAACCATTGGGTGACCGGGGCGAACTTTTACACGATCAATAATCAATTCGCCTTTTAACGCAGCGATCGCAGCGCGCACGTGATCGCGTGGTCCATCTGCTGTTCCAGCCGTTGTAAAAACAATGTCACTGTTCTTCGCAGCTTCTGCAAATGCTTTGGTAACAAGTTCTAGTTCGTCTGAAACATAGTGAGTTGCAATAACTTCAACACCTAGTTTGTGTAACCATCCTGGTAATTGCGGACCTAACGCATCGCGAACTAGTCCATCGTGAGGCAAACCACCTAAAACAATTTCATCACCGAGTAAAATAATTGTGGCTTTAGGTATGCGAACTACTTCAAGTAAGTCATGGCCCGCTGCCGCTAATAGACCAATTAATCCAGGATTAAGAATTGTTCCAGCCGTTGCTAGAACTTCACCCTTTTTACTTTCAAGTCCTGCTGGGCGAATTTCTTGTCCTTCTTTTACTTCGCCATTTAAATTATGGCCCTCAACTGTTGCAATTTCCCATCGAATTATTCCGAATGTTTTATCTGGAATAACCGCACCCGTTGCAATTTTGACTCCAGTGCCTTCTTTGAGCGCACCTTTCATAGGCGCACCAGCTTTAACTTCACCAACAATTTTCCATGGCCCTTTGCCACACACTGCATATCCATCCATTGCAGATGTTGGATATGTTGGAAGTTCTACGAGTGCAATGGCATCGGTTGCAAGTGTGCGATCAACACATAGATTTAAACCTATTTTTTCTGAAGGTAATTTCTTCCAAAAACTGTAGGCCTCACCTCTGGCTTGTTCCCAGTGAGCTTCTTGAATCATGTGGTGCTTGGCCAGCCCTTTGCTAACTTCTCAATCTTTGCCGCAACATCTGCAGGGTTTGCTCCCTGCGCTACAGCTACTCCCATTAAATATGTTGTAACTGGAGCAGCTTTCCGTTCAACTGCATGAGCCGCATCTCTTGCTGCATCCAAAATTGCATCCGTATCAAATGCAACATCCACACCAAGTTCTTTTTGTACTGCTGTAATCCAATCGTTCATCGAGGACACGTGCAGCGATTTTGTTCAGGAACATCAAAGAGCGCTTCTTCAATATGTTCACCGCAGCCAGACCATGTTGGTTTCTTGCAACTATTACAAATTATTTGTGAGCACATACCTGAAGTCTACAATCTTCCGGCTTGATGTACGCGCTTTAAAAACTCTTGGGTCTTTGGATTCGTTGGATTGCGAAGCACGGCTTCAGCGCTACCTCTTTCTAGAATGTTTCCTGATTCTAGGAAACAGACTTCATCGGCTACTTGAGTGGCAAATCCCATTTCATGTGTGGCAAGAACCATTGTCATTCCATCGTGCTTAAGGTCTCGAACAATGCTGAGTACTTCATTAACTAAAACAGGATCTAGCGCTGATGTAATTTCATCGAGCAATAAGAGTCGTGGATTAATTGCCAAAGAGCGAATGATTGCTACACGTTGTTGTTGTCCCCCAGATAAACGATCTGGGTACTGATCTGCCTTATCTGCTAAATCAAAGCGAGTAAGCAGAGCCTTTGCAGCAATGCGGGCTTCTTCGACAGATTTGCCTTGAACTTTTACAGGAGCAAGTGTGATGTTTTCTAAAACTGTTTTGTGTGGGAAAAGGTTGAAAGATTGAAAAACCATTCCAAGTTTGCGGCGTACTTCATCAACATTAATCAGGGGATCAGATATTTCTTTTCCATCGAGCAGAATCTGTCCATCATCGATTGTTTCAAGCAAATTAATGCAGCGCAGCAATGTTGATTTACCAGAACCAGATGCACCGATTAAAACTGTGGCTGTGTGTTCTGGCACAACAAGTGAGAGGTTATTGAGGACAACTTCTTCACCAAATGATTTGCGAACGCTCTTTAGCTCTAGGACGTAGCTCATTAGATTGCACCTTCAGCACTCTGAGCATTGGTGCGCTGTCTGATCGCTCTATCTGTATAACGTGTCATCGGAATCGTGATGAGCAAGAACAAGATCGCAGCAACTACATAGGGTGTGTAATTAAATGTTCGGCTTGCGTTGATCTGCGCAGCACGCACGGCATCTGTCACACCAAGGATAGAAACCAGACCGGTGTCTTTAAGCAACGAAACAAAGTCATTAAGAAGTGGCGGAACAACTCGTCTAATTGCTTGCGGTAAAACCACATAACGCATTGTTTGACCAGAAGATAATCCGAGAGATCGCGCGGCTGCTCGTTGGCTTGGATGAATCGAAAGAATTCCACTTCGAATAACTTCGGCAACGTATGCAGAGTAAGTAAGTACAACAGCCACTGTTCCAAGGAAAATTACATTGCTAGAAATACCTTTTAAGCCAAGCGCTGGAACACCAAAGCCAACTAAGAGAATAATCAAAATAAGTGGAGCGCCCCGGAAGATGTCGACGTAGGTGGTTGCTAAAAATCTAAATGGCGTGAGCGTTGGTGATTTTGTTGTGCGCAACAGAGCCAAGCCCAATGCAATTACGCCAATTGCTGCGCCACCAATAAAAGTTAATTGAAGGTTGATCCATAAGCCTTTAATAACGGTGGGAAATACTTCTTTGCCGTATTCGATATCAAAAAATGTCGTTTTTACTGTTTGCCAACCAGGGGAAGTCACAAGAACGAGTGCAAGTGTTCCTAAAACGAGCAAAGAAGAAACCACAGCAATCAATACTTGCTTGCGGTTAATTGCTCGACGCGATCCTTGGCGCTCTAATTCACGTGAGCTTGGCGACCACGCAGAGTGATTTCTCTCTGTCATGGTCGCCAAACTACCGTGTTTACTTCTGGTTATTACTTATGGCTTTAATACTGGCGCGCCAGCATCAGTTGCAAGCCACTTATCAGTGATTGCAGCCAGTGTTCCATCAGTTGTGATTGCGTCAACTGCTCCAGAAACACAAGAGGTCAACTTGCTGCCCTTTGTTAGCAAGAGACCGAATTGATCTCCGCTTCCAGTTGAAGGAAGTTGACCAACGATTAGACCATTTGGAACTTCAACACCAGATAGGTAGAAAGCGGTTGGTAGATCAACAACCAATCCATCGATCTGCTTATTCTTAAGTGCTGATACACCTGCTGCATTGTCATTAAATACCTGTGGCTTTAGGCCAATCTGGCTTTCAATTGCATCAAGTGAAGTTGTTCCAACTGCAGCTCCGAGCTTTGCGCCCTTAAGTTCTGCAAGAGTTGTCTTGCCAGCAATCTTGCTTCCCTTGAAGGAAACGATCGCTTGTGGCGCTGTGTAATAAGGAGATGAGAAATCAACAGCAGTCTTGCGCTCATCTGTGATTGAGAATTGCTGCAAGTTAAAGTCAAAGTTCTTTTCACCTGGTGTTACAGCAGAATCAAATGTTGTGCGAACCCATACAACTTCTTCATTTGTAAATCCGAGTTGCTTTGCAACTGCGTATGCAACTGCTCCTTCGAAGCCTTCACCAGACTCTGGCTTGTCATCGATAACCCATGGATAGTAAGCAGGTTCGCCAGTAGCGATTGTTAATTTACCTGCAGTAACTGTTGCAAGATCAGCCTTCGCACATGATGCAGCAGTTTCTGTTGTTGCAGAATCAGATGATGAACATCCGGTAAGTGTTAGTGCTGCGGCAATGACAACAGCTGAAAAAATTCCAAAACGCTTCTTCACGAGTTCTCCTCTTAGGTGGATTGTTATATGCGAAGGCTATAAAGATGAGTAATCAATGTCTACACGCGAGTTGTGTGCAAAAAGCCACTCTTCGCAGAATGGCTTTAAGTGTGGTGGCGGGTGAAGGATTTGAACCTTCGAAGGCAGAGCCGGGGGATTTACAGTCCCCTCCCATTGGCCGCTCGGGCAACCCGCC
>CAITAV010000112.1 GCA_903890345.1 uncultured Actinomycetes bacterium | reverse complement strand
TGCAGTAAGTAAAAGGCTGTATGTATTCCGATGAGTGCGCGATCTAAATCAGCCGCACTCGTTGCATTTCCAACCACGATTTCAACATCGTTGGCCCATGCGCGATCTTGAACTTTAATTTTGTCTCGCACCAATACGCGCACATCATGCCCATCGGTTAATAGCGTGCGAACTAGACGTCCACCCACGTATCCTGATGCACCTGTAACTAGGTACTTACGCTTTTGGTTCTGCTGACTCATGGTTATCAGAATAGACTTAAGCCAAGAAATCCAACACTCGGAAGAGGCGACATGAGCAGACCACGCGTTGTGATTCTCGGCGCTGGCTTTGGCGGACTAACTGCGGCCCGAGAACTTCGTGACCATGCAGATGTCACTGTTGTGGATCGCCATAATTTTCAAACATTCTTGCCACTGCTCTATCAAGTTGCATCAGCTGGCTTAGCAGCCGATCACGTGGCACATCCTGTGCGCGGAGCACTTCGTAAATCTGGCGCGCAATTTCGTATGGGCTCACCAATTACTGTCGATCACAACAACAAGACAGTAAAAATCGATAGCTCAGAAGTACTTGCCTTTGACCATTTAATAATCGCACTCGGTTCTGCCACCGCAGATTTTGGTGTTAAAGGTGTAACCGAATTCGCACTTGGAATGAAGAGTGTGCATGAAGCGCTAGCGATTCGTGCAGAAGTAATGCGTAGGTTCGAAGATTTATGTCGTTTTCAGGATGACACTGAATTTACAATCGCAGTTGTTGGCGGTGGACCAACTGGTGTTGAAATGGCAGGAGCATTTGCTGAATTAGTTCGTGGACCACTTACAAATGATCAATCTGAAGCCGCAGCTCATATGAAAATAGTATTGATTGAAGCAGGACCACGGTTGCTCCCTAGTTTTTCTCCCGCTCTGTCTGCACGTACTAAAAAAGACCTTGAAAAACTCGGCGTACACGTCATGCTCAATACGGCAGTTGAAGAAGTTAAAAACACTTCAAT
This sequence comes from uncultured Actinomycetes bacterium, assembly GCA_903890345.1. Lineage (GTDB taxonomy): Bacteria > Actinomycetota > Actinomycetes > Nanopelagicales > Nanopelagicaceae > Planktophila. The sequence continues at coordinate 1,523 of CAITAV010000112.1, read as the reverse complement.
TAACATTAAAGGCGCTGCTGCAATACCTGCGCAAATAACTATTTGGGCCGCAGGTGTTCGCGGAGAACCAACTGCATCAGCACTTAACCTTCCACTGGTATCCACACGTGTTGACGTTGAGCCAACTCTCCAAGTAAAAAATTATCCTCACATCTGGGCCATCGGAGATATCTCTGGGTTTAAAGATTCTGAAGGAAAATTCTTACCGATGGTTGCACCAGTTGCACTACAACAAGGTCGCTTCGTAGCCAAGCAAATAATTAACCTTGCTCAGAACAAAGCTTTAAATTCATTTAAATATAGAGACAAAGGATCTATGGCCACCATCGGCCGAAACAAGGCTGTTGTTGAAGTTAAAAACTTTAGGATGACTGGTGTGCTTGCTTGGTATGCATGGCTTTGGTTACACCTTTTCTATCTCTTAGGCGGACGTAACAAAATAGGAACCATGGCCGATTGGACTTGGAACTACTTAACTTTTGATCGCGGTAACCGCCACATTATGGATTCGAATTAAATGCAGAGAAATATCAACGTGCGCGGTCATGAGATATTTACATTTCAATGGTCCAAGCGCGGTGAAGCACTCGTAATTCTGCACGGTGGTTTAAGCCATAGCGACAAAGTTAAGAAATACTTGCTTCCTGCTGTAAAAAGAAATTTCAAAGTCTTTGCCTACGATCGAACTGGTCATGGTCGTACTGGCAACCAAAAAGGCAGCATTGCTTTTAATTTTCAAAGCAAAGAATTGATTGCTTTCCTAGAAGATGTGGTTAAAGAACCAGCCCACTTAATTGGCGTCAGCGATGGGGCAATCATCGCTTTAATGGCTGCAATAAGTCGACCAGAGCTCGTGCGCTCAGTTGTTTCAATTGGTGGAAATACAACTGCGGGACAAGTGCGCTTAAAGTTTGGAAAACCAGAAGTTTCTGCTGAAGCACAAGCCGAACACGATCGTTTATCACCTGATGCACCTGCGGAATTGATTAAGAAAGTCATCACAGCTTTTAAGGTGTGGAAGAGCGAGCCAAACATCCCGCCAGCAAAATTAGCAAAAATTAAGTGCCCGGTCTTAGTTCTCGCAGGCGATGATGATGTTATTAGTGCGAAGGAATCAGAAAAGATTTATCAGGCAATAACTAACGCCCGCCTTGCAATTGTGCCTGGGGCATCCCACGCGGTTATCAAGGAAAAAACCGATTTGGTACAAGCTTTGTTAAAAGACTTTTATGCCCACCCGGACTATCCGCTGACTAAAGATCCAATCAGCCGAATCAGCAATCAATAGGTGTAATTGTTCCGGTCTTAACATCATAAATAGCTCCGCCAACAATTACGCCATCTCGAAGCAATGGGTATGAACGCACACGTTCGACATCGATTGCAAGGGCAGCTTCTTGATCTTTTACAGTTCTAAATTCCAGTGAGCGAGTATTTACTCCATACTCTTTATCAATGTAGGCATGAATTTCTTCTTCTGTTGCACTGGCCATTCTGCAATCTGTATGTGGCATAACCAAAAT
>CAITAV010000111.1 GCA_903890345.1 uncultured Actinomycetes bacterium | reverse complement strand
GTGCGCACTGGATGAAATAGGAATAAATTCGGTAAGGCCTTGGATGATGCCAAGAACTATTGCTTCAAACACTGCATCCACCTCACCTGAGAATTACTAGGCTTAAATAATAGCGATGGAGTTAGTTGCGAAAGGTGATTTTCTTACCGTGCATCACAACTTTTAATCTAGCAATCGCACTTTTGCCCATCCCGTGAAGATTCGTTAGTTCATCTAGGGAAATTTTTCGAAGGTCTGAGACTTTATAGAGCTTTGCATCAATGAGTGCTCGTCGAGCCGGCGCTGCCAAACCAATAGCGCGCCATTCTTCATCTATTTCTTCGTAATTAGTCAATTGATTTCTCGTCCAGTCGGTACAGGTGACTTCTCAAGAATTTCCCACTCTTGATCAGAAAACAATCGTGAGCGAGTCAAAAATCTCTTTCCTTCTGGAGATTCAATTGAAAATCCACCGCCACGACCATCAACAACATCTATGGTCAGGTGAGTATGTTTCCAATATTCAAATTGAGAAGCCGACATCCAAAAACCAATTAGTTCTTGTATGCCGGCTACCTTCAAATCTCCTAGCTTTACATCTTGTCCCCCAACACGAAATTCTCCTGCGGGGTAACACATTGGAGAAGATCCATCACAACAACCACCTGATTGATGAAACATCATTGGTCCATGAGTCTTATAGAGAGTGCGAAGTAAATCTTCAGCAGCGCTCGTTAACTCAACTCGTGATGGAAACTCCATTTCAACAGTTTATCGGCTTAAAAGAATCCGAGCTTGTTTGGTGAATATGAAACAAGTAAGTTCTTTGTTTGCTGATAATGATTGAGCATCATTTTATGATTTTCTCGACCGATACCTGATGCTTTATAACCACCGAATGCTGCTCCTGCTGGATATGCGTGATAGCAATTGGTCCAGACACGTCCTGCTTGAATATCGCGACCAGCACGATAAGCAGTATTCATGTCACGTGTCCAAACACCGGCACCAAGTCCATACAAAGTGTCGTTGGCAATTTCAATAGCGTTGTCATATCCATCAAACTTTGTCACAGATACAACTGGTCCAAAAATTTCTTCCTGGAAAATACGCATTGAATTCTTGCCTTCAAAAATTGTTGGGGTTACGTAATAACCGCCGGAGAGTTCTCCCCCAAGGTCTGCACGTTCGCCACCAGTAATTACCTTTGCGCCTTCTTTCTTTCCTATTTCAAAGTAGGAAAGAATCTTTTCCAATTGATCATTTGATGCTTGCGCACCGATCATTGTAGATAGATCAAGTGGATGTCCTTGTTTCACTGCTTCGGTGCGCTTTGTGACGTCACCTAAGAATTTGTCATAAATCTTGGCATCAATGAGGCCGCGAGATGGACATGTACATACTTCACCTTGGTTAAGTGCAAAGAGCGTAAAACCTTCAAGCGCCTTGTCATAGAACGCATCGTCATGTGCTGCAACATCTGCGAAGAAGATATTTGGACTCTTTCCACCGAGTTCAAGTGTTACAGGAATGATGTTCTCTGATGCATATTGCATAATCAATCGACCAGTTGTTGTTTCACCAGTAAATGCGATCTTTGCAATACGAGGAGAAGATGCCAATGGCTTTCCAGCCTCAACGCCAAATCCATTAACAACATTGACGACACCAGGTGGTAAAAGATCGGCAATTAGTTCCATCAAAAACAAGATTGATGCAGGAGTTTGCTCTGCAGGTTTTAACACCACACAGTTTCCTGCTGCAATTGCCGGTGCAAGTTTCCAAACAGCCATCAAGATCGGAAAGTTCCACGGAATAATTTGGCCTACGACGCCAAGAGGTTCGTGGAAGTGATACGCCACAGTGTCACCGTCTAATTCGCCAAGAGAGCCTTCTTGGGCACGAATTGCTGCAGCGAAGTAGCGAAAGTGATCTATCGCTAATGGAATATCTGCGTTAATGGTTTCGCGAATTGGTTTTCCGTTATCCCACGTTTCCGCAACAGCAATGGCTTCTAAGTTTTCTTCCATGCGATCTGCAATTTTATTAAGAATAATTGCACGTGCGGTGGCAGAGGTTTTGCCCCATGCCGAAGCTGCTGCATGAGCGGCATCAAGAGCTATATCAATATCTTTTGCATCACCCCGTGCAACTTCACAAAAAACTTTGCCAGTGACAGGAGTTATGTTTTCAAAATACTTACCTGAAGATGGTTTTACATATCCTCCATTTATCCAATGGTCGTAACGAGCCTTAAATGTTGCTTTGCTACCTGGTTGTCCCGGTGCAACATAATCAGTCATTCTTTTCTCCTTTTAAACCATGGCATGAACGCCACACGTTAAAAAGAACGTAGACCTTTCGGTAGGTCAGATGAAGGGGTCAGCCACTTGCGTGAGTGCCAGCACTCACTAGTTTCTAGATAACTGTATATTTTCATCATGAGCGCAAGCCAAGTTCTACAAGAGATTAAATCGCTCGCAAACACAGGCAGGGCCTTTGATCTACAACGCTTCTTTCAGACTGCTCCCGGCCAATATGGGGAAGGCGATATTTTTCTTGGTTTAGTTGTTCCAGAAGTGCGGATGATTGCCAAAAAATACAAGGTTCTTGCTCTTAAAGAGATTGAAATTCTTACTAGTTCTAAGTACCACGAGGCACGACTCTGTGGGTTGATTATTCTGACTCTTCAGTACAAAACGCTCAAAGACAGAAAAGATAAGAAGAAGATTTTTGATGCCTATATGAAATCGTTGCAGGCGGGTCATATAAACAATTGGGATCTTGTAGATGTGACTGCACCAATTATTGGTGAGTACTTGATTGATTCGGTTGATCCATACATTTTGCTGGATAAATTAGCTAGAAGCAGATCACTCTGGCAACGCAGAGTTTCTATGGTTTTTACATTCGCCTTTATTCGTTCAGGTGACATCGAACCAACCTTTGTAATGGCAGAGAAATTACTCGGTGACAAACATGATTTGATCCACAAGGCAGTTGGCTGGGCTTTGCGAGAAGCTGGCAAGCTCAATGGGATTGCTCTTCGAAAATTCCTAACAGCACACTCACACGAGATGCCACGAACAATGTTGCGTTACTCCATAGAGAAGTTTTCTGAGCGTGAACGAAAGAAGTGGTTGCTAGAAAGCAAAGTGGTTAAGTAAATCCTGATGTAAAGTTCTGAACGTGGCGATAGTTAACTTTTATGCAGCGGCGCGAGCAGCAAGTGGAGTTTCAGAGTCACAAATTGACGGTTCCACACTCGGAGAAGTAATTGCATCCGCAACATTGCAGCACCCACAACTGAAGGCGATATTGCCTGGGTGTTCATATTTAGTAAATGGTGCAGCAGAATCAAATAACGATCTGAAAGTTAGCGCAGGCGATGTCATAGATATCCTGCCTAGATTTGCTGGTGGGGCTTAACCGCCGATTGCAGACATCGGACGAGATGGCTGAATAAAGCTTGGATCGTTAATTCCGTGGCCAGGTAATTTTTCTTTCACTGTTACATGGAATTTAGAAATCAGTGCTTCAATCTTTTCTTCCTCACTTAAGTCAGAGCGAAGAATGCCACGCAAGTCTGTCTCTTTCATTGAGAATAAACATGATCGCAATTGACCATCAGATGTCAGGCGAATGCGATCGCATGCTCCACAAAATGGGCGACTAACGCTTCCGATAATGCCAACAGTTGCTGGACCGCCATCGATTAAGAACTCTTCTGCAGGCGATGATCCACGATAATCAACAGGTGAGAGTTTGTACTTACTGCTCAGTTGTTCGAATATTTCATCGGCTGTAATCAAATCGGCGCGATTCCAAATGCCGCCCGCATCAAGTGGCATCTGTTCGATGAAGCGAAGATTCAAATCTTCGGCCAGCGCCCAATCCAATAAACTCGTGACTTCGCCATCGTTTATGCCGCGAAGTAACACTGCATTAATTTTTACAGGCAATAAGCCAGCATCTTTTGCGGCTTGTATACCTGCAAAAACATCATCAAGTCGATCTCTGTATGTCATTTTCTTAAATACTTCGCGATCTAAAGTATCCAAGCTGATGTTAATGCGACGAAGTCCTGCATCAAATAATGGTGTGGCCAACTTTGCTAGAGCAAGTCCATTTGTTGTCATAGACAAAATCGGTGGATTTTCAATCGCTGAAATACGAGAAACGATTTCTACAATATCTGGGCGCAAAAGTGGTTCCCCACCAGTTAGACGAATTTCATCTATGCCTTGTGAAACGCCAACTTTGATAATTGAAATCAACTCATCAGTTGTTAACAACTCTTGCGATGGCAACCACGCTGCAAAGTCATGCGGCATGCAATATGTGCAGCGAAGGTTGCATCGATCAGTTAAAGAAACTCGTAGGTCTCGGTGCCCACGTCCATAGGTATCAACCAGCTGTGTCATGCGCTGTTCACCCATTCGTTAGTGCCATCAGCGAAAACTTGATACTTCCATATTGGAAGTTCTTCTTTAACAGTTGAAACTATCTCTTCACACGCTGCAAATGCTGGGCCACGATGCAC
>CAITAV010000110.1 GCA_903890345.1 uncultured Actinomycetes bacterium | reverse complement strand
TCGCGAAACTGTTAAAGAAATGCGCAAGGCATTTAAAGACAATGCAACACTTTTGATTGGTAATTCAATTTGGATGAAGCGCACAGTTGGCATTGGTTATTTAGATCTTGCAGGATGCACAACACTTGGAATTACCGGACCTGTTTTACGTTCAACTGGTTTGCCTTGGGATCTTCGTAAGACTCAACCATATTGCGGTTATGAAAATTATGATTTTGATGTTGTCACAACAGATACGTGCGATGTTTATGGACGTTTCTTAATTCGTATGAACGAATTAGAGCAATCACTTCGCATCATCGAACAAGCATGCGACAAGATCGACAAACTTGCAGGTGCGCCAGTAATGGTTGCAGATAAGAAAATTGCATGGCCAGCACAATTAGCAATGGGCGGCGATGGACTTGGAAACTCACTTGATCACATCCGCGAAATTATGGGCACATCAATGGAATCACTTATTCATCACTTTAAATTAGTGACAGAAGGATTCCGTGTTCCAGCCGGTCAGGTTTATGCAGCAGTTGAATCACCACGTGGCGAACTTGGTGCACACATAGTTTCTGATGGTGGAACACGTCCGTATCGCATGCACTTCCGCGAACCATCTTTTAATAATTTGCAATCAACATCTGCAATGTGTGAAGGCAGCATGGTTGCTGACATCATCGGTGCTGTAGCTTCAATCGATCCTGTTATGGGAGGTGTTGATCGCTAATGTTTACCGATCAAGATCTTTCCGTAATGGATTCAATCATTAAGCGCTATCCACGTAGCCGCTCTGCAATCATGCCCCTGCTTCACTACGTTCAGTCAAAGGCTGGATACGTAACAAATGAGGGCATCGAATTAATTGCTCAACTACTAACTATTGAAACTGCAGAAGTTTCCGCTGTAGCTACTTTTTACACACAGTACAAGCGCAAGCCAGTGGGCGAATATCACGTTGGCGTATGCACAAATACTTTGTGTGCAGTCATGGGCGGTGACGAAATTTTTGCAGGCCTTAAGAGCCATCTTGGTATTGAAAATGATGGCGTGACAGATGATGGCAAAGTTTCGCTGGAACACATCGAGTGCAACGCAGCATGTGATTACGCACCAGTTGTTATGGCTAACTGGGAGTTCTATGACAACCAAACAGTGCAATCATCAAAAGATTTAGTCGATGCAATGCGCAACGGCAATCCACCTGCACCAACTCGTGGACCAAACTCACTTCCAACGTGGAAAGAAAACTCAGCAGTGCTTGCTGGAATTAACGATGGGCGCGCAAACGAAGGTCTACAAGCTGGCGCACCAACTCTGCTCGGACTGAAATTATCGAAGGAAGGTAAGTAAGCAATGACAAAGCTCGCACCTGTCCTTTCAGCACATTGGGATGAAAAAGATTCATTTACCATCGAGGCATACACACGCAATGGTGGATACAAAGCATCAGCAAAAGCACTTGCAATGGATCCTGATGCAGTAATTCAATTAGTTAAAGACTCTGGATTACGTGGTCGCGGTGGCGCAGGATTTCCAACAGGAATGAAGTGGGGATTTATCCCACAAGGCGATAACAAAGAACATTACTTAGTTGTTAACGCTGACGAATCAGAACCAGGCACTTGCAAAGACACACCATTAATGATGGCTAATCCACACGTACTGATTGAAGGTTGCATCATCGCCTGCCATGCAATTCGTGCAAAGCATGGATTCATTTATATTCGCGGCGAAGTTACTCACGTTGTTCGTCGACTCAACCAAGCAATTGAAGATGCGTACAAAGCAGGTCACCTTGGAAACGGAATTGATTTAGTTCTACACGTCGGAGCTGGTGCATATATTTGTGGCGAAGAGACTGCCCTTCTAGATTCACTTGAAGGTTTCCGTGGACAACCACGTTTGCGTCCACCATTTCCTGCAATTGCCGGTTTGTATGCACGTCCAACAGTTGTAAACAACGTTGAATCCATTGCATCAGTTCCAGCAATTATTGCTAACGGCGCAGAGTGGTATCAAAAGTACGGAACTGAAAAGAGCAAGGGAATGACTCTTTATTCTCTCTCTGGTCACGTCAATAACCCAGGACAATTCGAAGCTCCACTTGGAATAACACTTCGCGAAATTCTCGACATGGCTGGTGGTGTTCGTACTGGTCACAAACTTAAGTTCTGGACACCAGGTGGATCATCTACTCCACTCTTTACTGACGAACATTTAGATACTCCACTTGATTACGAAGGTGTTGCAGCAGCAGGTTCGATGCTTGGAACAAAGGCACTTCAAATTTTTGATGAAACTACTTGTGTTGTTCGCGCAGTACTTCGTTGGACTGAGTTCTATAAGCATGAATCATGCGGAAAGTGCACACCTTGTCGCGAAGGCACATGGTGGCTCGTTCAAATTCTGCGTGATCTTGAAAATGGTTCAGGTTCAGAAGAAGATCTCGCAAAACTTCTCGATCTTTGCGACAACATCATGGGGCGTTCTTTCTGCGCACTTGGTGATGGTGCAACTAGCCCAATCACATCTTCTATTAAATATTTCCGTGACGAATACATCGCGCACGTCACCGGCAAGGGATGCCCATTTGATCCTGTCGCATCGACTCTCTTTTCAAGTGCAGGTGCGCGATGACTACAACACAGGCACAAACAACTGAAGTTGTGGACATGATCACGGTTGTTATCGACGGCTTTGAGGTCAGCGTTCCTAAAGGAACTTTGGTAATTCGTGCGGCAGAAAAACTCGGAATTCAGATTCCACGTTTCTGTGATCATCCTTTGTTAGATCCAGTTGGCGCATGCCGCCAATGCTTAGTTGATATTGAAATTAATGGGCGTGCATTTCCAAAGCCACAGGCGTCATGCACTATTCCTGTAGAACCAGGAATGATTGTTAAGACTCAGCTCACATCAGATGTTGCAGAAAAAGCGCAGCGCGGTGTTATGGAGTTATTACTTGTTAACCATCCACTTGATTGCCCAGTGTGCGACAAAGGTGGCGAATGCCCATTGCAAAACCAAGCAATGAGCAATGGCCAAGCAGAATCTCGATTTGAAGGCAAAAAGCGCACATTTGAAAAACCAATTAATTTGTCTTCACAAGTATTACTCGATCGTGAACGTTGTGTTCTGTGTGCACGTTGCACCCGTTTCTCAGAACAAATCGCAAGTGATCCATTTATTACTCTCAACGAACGTGGCGCACTTCAACAAGTTGGAATTTATGAAGACCAGCCATTTGAATCTTATTTCTCTGGAAACACAGTTCAAATTTGTCCAGTTGGTGCACTTACTGGTGCGTCATATCGTTTCCGTGCACGTCCATTTGATTTAGTTTCAACACCATCTGCATGCGAACACTGCGCATCTGGTTGTGACATGCGTACCGATGTTCGTCGCGGAAAGACACTACGTCGCCTCGCTGGAGATGACCCAACAATTAATGAAGAG
>CAITAV010000109.1 GCA_903890345.1 uncultured Actinomycetes bacterium | reverse complement strand
TTAAATGTCTCTGGAAAAAATTATGAGATATTCGATATTTCAAAAATCGACGGTGCAAGCTCACTTCCATTTAGTTTAAAAATTCTTCTTGAAAATCTATTGCGAACCGAAGATGGCGCAAATATTACGGCTGCTCATATCAAAGCATTGGCGCAATGGGATCCAGCGACCGAGCCTGATACTGAAATTCAATTCACACCAGCCCGTGTTGTGATGCAAGATTTCACGGGCGTACCTTGCATCGTAGATCTTGCCACTATGCGTGAGGCAATTGTTTCACTGGGTGGAGATGCTTCAAAAGTTAACCCTCTTGCACCGGCGGAATTAGTTATCGACCACTCTGTCATTGCAGATGTATTCGGAACCAAAGATGCATTTGAGAAAAATACGGACATCGAATACGAACGTAATCGCGAGCGTTACAGATTCTTACGTTGGGGCCAGGGCGCCTTTGATGAATTCAAAGTTGTGCCACCCGGAACTGGAATTGTTCACCAAGTAAATATTGAATACCTTGCTCGTGTTGTCATGACCAGAAACGTCGATGGGGTCTTGCGCGCTTATCCAGATACCGTTGTTGGAACTGATTCACACACAACAATGGTTAATGGACTCGGAGTTCTTGGCTGGGGGGTTGGTGGCATTGAAGCTGAAGCAGCGCTGCTTGGTCAGCCTGTTTCAATGCTTATCCCGCGGGTAGTTGGTTTTAAACTCAGCGGAGCATTACCACTTGGAACAACAGCGACGGATCTAGCTCTGACAATTACCGAAATACTTCGCAAGCATGGAGTTGTGGGAAAATTTGTTGAATTCTATGGACCAGGAGTTGTTTCAGTTCCAATGGCGAACCGCACAACTATTGGAAACATGAGTCCTGAATACGGATCAACGTGTGCCATCTTCCCAATTGATGAAGAAACGTTGCGCTACCTAACATTGACAGGTCGTACTTCTGAACAAGTAGAACTCGTTGAACGGTACGCAAAACTCCAAGGACTGTGGCACAACCCAGAAGTTTCACCTCGATTCTCAGAAAATATCGAACTTGATTTATCAACAGTGGTTCCATCGATTTCAGGACCAAAACGTCCGCAGGATCGAATCTCACTGATCGATTCTAAGAACGCATTCGAAAAAATATTGCCAACGTATTTTGGGGATAAAACAAATAAGAGCCCTATCGATATCAAGGTCAATGCAAAAAGCACGACAATTAAAAATGGCGATGTCGTCATAGCATCGATTACATCATGCACGAATACTTCAAATCCTTCCGTGATGATTGGTGCGGCTTTACTTGCCAAAAAGGCGGTAGAAAAAGGACTTTCATCAAAGCCTTGGGTAAAAACAACTTTGGCACCGGGATCAAAGGTCGTAACTGATTATTACGACCGTGCTGGTTTAACTCCTTACATGGAAAAACTTGGATTTAATCTTGTTGGCTATGGCTGCGTCACATGTATTGGTAACTCAGGCCCGCTTCCAATCGAGATTAGCAAAGCTGTTAATGATCATGATTTAGCGGTTAGTGCAGTTCTTTCAGGAAATAGAAATTTTGAAGGTCGCATCAGCCCTGATGTAAAGATGAACTATCTCGCTTCTCCGCCACTGGTTGTGGCGTATGCACTAGCCGGAACAATGGATCACGATTTCATTAAAGATTCTCTAGGCACTGACACAGATGGCAAACCTGTTTATTTGGCTGACATTTGGCCATCTCCAGAAGAAATTCAAAGCGTGATTGATTCTTCTATATCTTCAGAAATGTTTAGTAAAGATTACGCAAGTGTTTTTGAAGGTGACCATCGCTGGAAGTCACTCGATACTCCAACAGGAAACACCTTTGAGTGGGATCCAAAGTCAACCTATGTGCGAAAGCCACCTTATTTTGATTCAATGCCACCTCAACCAACTCCAGTAACAAATATTTCTGGTGCACGTGTTTTGGCCATTCTGGGGGATTCAGTTACTACAGATCACATTTCACCAGCGGGAAATATCAGGGGCGATTCACCAGCAGGAAAATATCTTGAAGCAAATGGAGTTGATCGTAAAGACTTCAACTCTTACGGATCTCGTCGTGGAAACCATGAAGTAATGATTCGTGGAACTTTTGCAAACATTCGCCTGAAAAACTTATTACTAGATGGAGTTGAAGGCGGCTTCACTCGTAGCTTCCTAAAAGATGGCGAGCAATCAACTATTTATGATGCCTCGATTGATTATCAGAACTCAGGCACGCCATTAGTAATTCTTGCTGGCAAAGAATATGGATCAGGATCTTCCCGAGATTGGGCCGCAAAGGGCACAGCACTTCTTGGCGTGCGAGCAGTAATTGCCGAAAGCTTTGAACGAATCCACCGCTCCAATCTCATCGGTATGGGAGTTCTGCCATTGCAATTTATAGATGGTCAAAATGCGGCATCACTTGGTTTACGCGGTGATGAAGTTTTTGAATTAACTGGGATCACTGAACTTAATTCTGGTAGCACTCCTAAGCAAATTACTGTTAAGGCGGGCGATAAAACATTTAGCGCACGCCTTCGAATCGATACGCCGGGAGAGGCTGATTACTACCGCCACGGTGGAATTATGCAGTACGTATTACGTTCACTTCTTGCATAGTGTGCTAATTCCGTCCTAGCGTTCTAGAATGTCGGTGTGATTTCTGATATCAATTCGCCTAAGGATTTAGAGCGACTCAACCACGTTGAGTTAGACGCCCTTGCCGCGGAGATCCGTTCTTTTTTGATTGAAAAAGTAACTAAAACTGGTGGTCACTTAGGCCCAAATTTGGGTGTTGTTGAATTAACAATTGCGATTCATAGAATTTTCGAATCTCCAAAAGATGTGATTCTCTTTGATACAGGCCACCAAAGTTATGTACATAAAATTCTTACTGGCCGCAGCGAGGGTTTTGATTTACTTCGCCAACGCGGCGGTCTTGCTGGTTACCCAAATAGATCTGAAAGTGTTCACGATGTCATAGAAAATTCTCATGCATCCACGGCACTTTCATGGGGCGATGGAATCTCCCGAGGTTTTACTTTGAGCGGCCAAGCCGATCGCTCGGTTGTAGTAGTTGTTGGCGATGGCGCGCTAACTGGCGGTATGTCATGGGAGGCTCTAAATAATATTGCAGCATCAAAAACACAGAAACTAGTAATCGTCGTTAATGACAACGAGCGATCCTATTCACCAACTATTGGTGGATTAGCTACTTACCTTTCTACGTTGCGTGCCACTCGTGGGTATGAGAAATTTTTAGATTGGGGCAAAGAGGTTCTTGCTCGCACACCCGTTGTTGGTGGACCGATTTACGACACTTTGCACGGAATGAAAAAGGGAATAAAAGACATCGTTGCGCCACAAGGAATGTTTGAAGATTTAGGGTTGAAATATTTAGGACCCTTTGATGGCCACGATATTGAAGTAATGGAGAAAGCCTTAATTAAGGCAAAGGAGTTTGGTGGACCAATTTTGGTTCATGCAATTACCGAAAAGGGTCGCGGATACGCACCTGCTATTGAAGATGAGGCAGAGAAGTTTCATGCAGTTGGAATTGTTGATGCTGAAACTGGATTACCCGTAAAGAAGAGTTCAGCATCGTGGACAAGTATTTTTTCAAGTGAATTAGTTGAAATTGGACGTGAACGTAAAGATATCGTTGCAATAACCGCTGCGATGCTTGGTCCAACTGGTCTAGATAAGTTTCAAAAAGTGTTTCCGGAGCGCACAATTGATGTTGGTATTGCCGAACAGCACGCTGTTACAAGTGCTGCAGGATTAGCCTTTGCAGGAATGCATCCAGTTGTGGCTGTGTATGCAACATTTCTAAACCGGGCCTTCGATCAGATGCTCCTAGATGTTGCGCTGCACAAAGCTGGCGTAACTTTTGTGCTCGATCGCGCCGGTGTAACTGGAGACGATGGTCCTTCACATAATGGAATTTGGGATCTGGCTTTAACTGGCATTGTTCCAACTTTGCGCGTTGCGGCTCCTCGAGATGGCGCGCGTGTAAAAGAAACACTTCGCGAAGCTGTAGATGTAAGCGATGCACCAACTCTTATTCGTTTCCCTAAAGGCGCAGTCGTTGCTGATATTCCTGCCTTCGAACGCCGCGACGGAATTGATGTTTTATACCGTGGCGAAAGCGCAGATGTTTTACTCATCAGCATTGGCGCAATGGCAAGTATCGCCGTGGAAGCTGCCTCACAGGCTTATCGTGAAGGTGTCGGAGTAACTGTTATTGATCCACGATGGGTAAAGCCGTTACCTCAATCGCTAATAACAATGGCACAGCGCTATAAGAGCGTTGTTGTGCTTGAAGATGGAATCAGACATGGTGGTATTGCGAGCACGGTTTCAGAAATGTTTAGAGATGCGAATTTGCAAGTTCCAATTCATTCGATTGGAGTACCACTTGAATTTTTGGAACACTCTAAGCGTGATCAAGTATTACAAGATCTCGGAATTACTGCGCAAAATATTACGCGTTCAATCGTTGAGTGGAGCAGTTCCCTTAAGGAAGAGATGCAATTCCCGGCTGATGAAAACGCTTCGCGCACACAGCTTCGCTAATTCCTTCGCGATCTAAGTACGGCAATATTCCGCCAAGATGCATCGGCCAACCAGCGCCAAGTAACATGCACAAATCAATCTCTGCAGGAGTTGCCACAACACCTTCATCGAGCATCATGCGCGCTTCTTCAGCAAGTGCTGTCAGTGCACGGGAGCGAACTTCTTCTGCAGTAGATGCCTTATTTCCAGAAACGATAAGTGCAACCGCTTCGGGATTTGCAACAAAGGCGCCTTTGTCATCTTTGATGTAGAACGTACGAATACCGCCCTTAACCATTGCTTGCATAGTTGGTGAAATTTTGTAACGAGGTCCGAGGTTTTTATTGAGGGTCTCTGAAACATGTAGAGCAACACCAGGGCCCACAAGTCCGAGTAATTCAAATGGAGACATAGGAAAACCAATTGATCGCATCGCATTATCTGCAATTTCTGGGGGAGTGCCTTCATCCATTGCATCCGTGATTTCGCCCATGAAACGTGTAAGCAAACGATTGACCACAAAACCTGGAGCATCTTTAGTGATGACCATCGTCTTCTTTAACTCTTTACCAACATTAACCGCTGTTGCAGTTGTCGCATCATCAGTGTGTTCCGTACGCGCAACTTCTAGAAGCGGCATGATCGCAACTGGATTAAAGAAGTGAAAACCAACGACTCGTTCAGGATTCTTTAGCCCTTCACTCATGGCTTGCACAGAAAGTGATGATGTATTAGTCGCTAGAACACACTCAGGTGAAATAATGTTCTCTAATTTTTTAAACAACTCTTGCTTGAGTGAGAGTTCTTCAAAGATTGCTTCAATCACGAAATCGCAACCAGCGAATACGCTTTGATCAGCAGAACCAGATACAAGGGCTGCGAGACGATCGGCACTCTCTTTCGACATGCGTCGTTTCTCAACAAGCTTTGCTAACTCTGCGTGGACCCATGCAACACCTTTGTCTGCACGAGCTTGATCAATATCTGTCATAACAACAGGACATTTAAGATTTCGGACAAACAAGAGTGCAAGTTGTGAAGCCATTAATCCGGCTCCAACAACGCCTACCTTTGTTACTTTGCGACCGAGTGCAGGCTTTGGCGCACCTTCAACTTTTTTGCGTTTCTTTTGAATCAAGTTAAATGCATATAAAGAGGCACGTAGCGGATCTGCCATGGTCAAATCTGCAAGTGCTTGATCTTCGGCATCAAATCCACTTGAACGCGTTGCAGTTTTTGATTCGGCGATAAGTTTCAATGCGCGAGTTGGCGCAGCAATTTCAGCACCGCCATATTTTTTAAGAGCAGCTGCTCGACCGGTGGCAAGTGCACTATCCCATGCTGGATCGTTACTGAAATCTTTTCTTTCAATTTTTGTTGCGCCACTTAAGACAGAAGCCGCAAAGGCAACAGATTTTTCAAGGAAGTCCGCTGGTTCATACACTGCATCAACTACACCTAGCGTAAGTGCATCTTTAGCTTTCATCATTGTGTTGTTATTTAGCGCATTGAGCATGATTACTTGAACAGCTTTTTCTGGACCAATTAATTTCGGAAGAAGTGTTGCACCGCCCCACCCGGGTACTAGCCCAAGGAAAACTTCTGGTAAACCGGTAAAGGCTGTAGAAGAGAGAGTTCGGTAATTACAGTGAAGACCAACTTCCAACCCACCACCGAGTGCTAAACCATTGATAAATGAGAATGTGGGGATTTCAATTTCGCCCAGTCGACGAAAGACATCGTGACCTAATTTTCCAATTGCTAGGGATTGTTCACGCTTAGTAAGAAATGCAAGTGCGGATAAATCTGCGCCAGCTGCAAAAATGAATGGTTTGCCGGTGATTGCTATCGCAGCAGGCGCCGTTGCGATAGCTGCGGTTATCGAATCGTTAAGGGCTGCAAGGGACTTCGCACCAAATGTGTTTGGCCGCGTGTGATCTAAGCCGTTATCTAAAGTAATCAGTGCCAATGTCCCGTTAAATCCAAATGGAGTTAAATCAACTGGGCGTAGAAATGCATGTGTAATAACTTCTTCCGGAGCCCCTTCTGGAAGTGTGAGATCTGCAGAAGTACTCATTACTTTGCACCCTTCGTAAAGTGTGGGTTTTCCCAAATAATTGTTCCGCCCATACCAAGTCCGATACACATAGTTGTTATGCCATAACGCACTTCAGGATGTTCTTCGAAACCGCGAGCTAAATTAAGAGCCAAGCGCACACCAGAGGATGCAAGTGGGTGACCAACAGCAATCGCGCCACCGACGGGATTTACTCGAGGATCGTCATCTGCAATTCCAAAGTGGTCAAGAAAAGCGAGAACTTGAACTGCGAATGCTTCGTTAATTTCAAATAGACCAATGTCGGCAATTGTTAAGCCAGCTTTCTTAAGCGCTTTTTCAGTTGCAGGTACTGGTCCGTAACCCATTACTTCTGGTTCTACGCCAGCGAATGCAAAAGTTACTAGGCGAGCCTTAATTGAAAGTCCTTTTTCTTTTGCAAAATCTTCACTGGCTAATAATGAAACTGTTGCGCCATCATTGAGTCCAGCAGCGTTTCCGGCAGTGACTCGACCAGCAGGGCGAAATGGTGTCTTAAGAGCTGCGAGTGCTTCCATAGTTGTGCCAGGACGTGGTGGTTCATCAACTGTTGCAATTGACCAACCGAGTTCGGGGTTTCTTGTGGCAGTGGGAATCAAATCTTTTTGTATTTTTCCTGCAGCGTATGCTTTCGCAGTTTTTTCCTGAGAACCGAGTGCATATCTATCTGCACGCTCTTTGGTAATTGCAGGGAAGCGATCATGTAAACGCTCTGCTGTATTTCCCATTGCAAGTGCATCTTGTTCAACAATTTTCTCTGCAAGGTAACGTGGATTTGGATCCATACCTTCGCCCATTGGGTGATTTCCCATATGTTCAACGCCGCCTGCGATACCGACGTCGTAGGCTCCCATTGCAATTGATCCAGCAATTGTTGTCATTGCAGTTAATGCACCGGCGCACCAACGATCAATTGAGTAACCAGGAACTGAGTTTGGTAATCCAGCCAAAAGCGTTGCACTTCGACCAATATTCATTCCTTGATCGCCACTTTGTGTAGCAGCAGCAATCGCAACGTCATCAATATCTGTTGGAGCAATCTTTGGATTACGCTCTAGAAGTCCTCGCATTGCACGAACGATCAAATCATCGGCGCGGGTGCCGGCATACAAACTGCCAGCTTTTCCAAATGGAGTACGTACGGCATCGACTAAAACCACTGAACGCGACATCTAGGACTTCTCTCTATGACTCCTGTGTGAGGTGCTCATAGGTTACTCGGCAGTAGCCAAAAGTAAAAGTACTAGGCTGAAACGAGATTCTTCTTTGATGCTCGTGCGGGCTTTAAATAAAGCCAGAGAACGAGACCAATGTAGGTACCAGCCACAAGGAATTGCAACCATGATGTGGTGGTATCAAATCCGATAGATCCCGCTAGTACGGTGGCAAGGATTGAATCCTTAGCCATCCAACTAGTGACATCCCAAATAAATGATTCAGCTCCGGGTAGCCAACCCAACTCTTGATACTCATGAATTCCGTAAGAGAGAACACCGGCTGCGACAATTATGAGTGCGGTTCCGGTGATTTGGAAAAATTTACCAAGATTGATTTTAACTGATCGGTTATATATCAAATAGCCGAGAGCAACTGCCAAAGCCAGACCGAGTATCAATCCAACAGTTGCAGATGATGCAGCACCAACTGTTTTAAAGTTTGTGTAGATAAAGAGCGCAGTTTCCAAGCCTTCGCGAACAACGGCCACAAATGCAGTTACTGCAATCGCTAGAGAGCCTGCTCCTACAGCCGAATCAACTTTTCCGTGCAGTTCATCGCGCAACCCACGTGCTGCTCGCTGCATCCAAAAAACCATCCATGTAACAAAACCAACTGCCAAGAAAGAAGTTGTACCGGCAAAAAATTCTTCACCACGCGGAGTGAGCTCTGCAGATGTGAATGAAAGGAAACCACCGAGTGCAAGGCTGGCAACGATTGCTATAGAGACGCCCGCCCATAGGGGTGCCAATAAATGGTTGCGACCAGTTTTTACAAGGTAGGCAACAAGGATTCCAACGATCAGGGCGGCTTCTAGGCCTTCGCGTAGCGCGATGAGGAATGTACTTAACATGGGAATAATCTAGAACAGGGTGGCGATTTACGCAACTCAAACGTTGCGTAATTCAATCTACAGCTGGCTCAGTTTCGGGCGTTTCTGGCACGGGAATTTCTCGGGGTTCGCGCTCAAGAAGGGCTGTGGCTACAGGGGCTGCCACGATTTCGATCTGCCACGACCTTGCACCGAGTCCCGCCATAGCTTCTGCCACCGCCGCCACGTCAAGAGCAGCTGTACTTGCAGCCGGTGGTGCCCAACATATTCTTCGGATGACTTCAGGGGAGATTAAGTTTTCTGCAGGTATTGATAAGTCGTGGGACAGAGTTTCGATTGCAAATCGTGCATGTGTAAGAGGCGCATATTTCTCTGGAAATCTTTCTCGCCACAATTTAATTGGAGGCAAGGTATCTGCTCCAGATTTCATTGGCGGCCACTGATCTTCAGGAGCGTTAACTGCGCTTTCTATGGCAGATATCCACGTGGACATATTTTCTGACCAACGCGCTCGCATACCAATTGGACGTAAAGTCTTTTCGATATCTTTTTTCGTAGTCGGTTTATGAATTGCTAATTCAATAATTCCAGCATCATTGAGGAGTTTTCCGCTGGAAACATCGTGTGTCTGGGCGATTTCATTTCGGGCAATCCACAAGTTTTTGATTACCGCGAGCTGGTCGCGTTTTTTAATTTTGTGCATCCCCGATGTGCGGCGCCATGGATCAATACGAGGAGGAGCAGGTGGTGATAACAAAATTGATGCGAATTCCTGTTCTGCCCATTTCCACTTCTTTGCTTCGCTCAGTAATTCATACATTTTATTTCGAAGCGGGATCAATAATTCAACATCTAAAGCTGCGTAATTAAGCCACTCATGTGGCAAAGGACGGGTGGACCAATCAACTGCGGAGTGCTCTTTTGCTAGAGAAACTCCCATGAGGGATTCAAGAAGTGGGCCTAACCCAACTCGTGGCAATCCAGCAATTCGTCCACCTAATTCAGTATCAAATAACTTTGAGGGATTTATACCTACTTCACGTAAACATGGAAGATCTTGTGTACTCGCGTGCAGAATCACTTCATCGGTATTGAGAAGTTCATTAAGTTGAGTGAAGAGCGAATGGCCCGGACCAAAAGGAATCGGATCAATCAGATGTAATCCGCCACCCTCTCTTTTAACTTGAATCAGATATGCGCGGGCGCTGTATTTGTATCCAGAAGCTCGCTCGGCATCGACAGCGAATGGGCCGGTTCCATTTTTCAAACTCTGTAGTGTTGAAAGGAATTTTTCTTCAGTATCAACGACGGGTGGGACACCTTCTGCTGGGGTTAATAAAGGCACTGCCTCAGGAGTTTGCGGCGTTGTTTCACTCATTCGTTATCTTCGCTTGGCAGAAGTAATTGCAGAAACACCTTCTGGAACGGGTTGTAAACCTGAAACTTCGGCAATTAAATTGCACCAGCCTTCAATGTGTTTTATTAAATCACGTGGATCTTCAACAATTGGACTCCATGATGCACGAATTTCCATTTCAGATTCGTCATGACGCGGAGATAGTTTTCCAAAAGATGCACTTGAAACTCGTGTCACTGTTCCACTAGGTGCGTTAAATTTACAACCAGAATTTGTGATGGA
>CAITAV010000108.1 GCA_903890345.1 uncultured Actinomycetes bacterium | reverse complement strand
CTTGCTCCCACAACCTTGTGGAGATTCATAAGAAAATGATGTTGGTCTACGCATAATTAACCAACCCCAAGGGTTTGCTTGATAGGCGTGCTTTTCAACTAGTGATGTATGAAAATCCAACATTTGCTTGTGATAGTAAATAAGGGAGCTAAATGGATTGGATGCATATGTGCGATCCCAGCCACGATTGCTCGTAAACCAACCAACCCAGGAGGCTAAGTAGATTCCGATTGGCAGTATTGCAAATTGAAGCACGCGCATTGCAAGTGTGCGTAGTAATTGCCTTTCAGGGTTTTCTTTGTACAGTTTGTAAAGAGTTACCAAACCAAATAAGAAAATAAAGTACAGAGCACTCCATTTAGTTGCTAAGGCTAGGCCGAAGAAAATGCCGGCATACCAATACTGCTCTCTGAACCAAAAGTATGCTGCTGTCAAAATAAATAGAGTGAGAAAAAGATCTAGTAGCGCTGTTCGAGAATGAACTAAAAGCAAGCCATCAAAAGCTAGAAGCGCCGCGGTAATAGCAGTTAAAAATGGTGAGTAAAAGAGCTCGTGGGCCAAACGTGCTGCAATCAAAATAATGAGAGTTCCGGCAATTGCCGCCGTGATTCTCCAACCAAATTCATTGTCACCAAAGATTTTTATTCCAAGTGCTATGCACCATTTTCCGATTGGTGGATGTACAACAAACTCTGGTTTCGATCCGGCAACCTCGACTCCATATTCTAAAAAATCTCGTGCGCCATCAACGTAATAGACCTCGTCAAAAACAAAGCCCTTTGGATTACCTAGATTAATTACACGCAGGAAAAATGCGGCGATTGCTATGAGAACTGGTGCAATGCTTGCGATCACAGAGATAGCGTATCTGAGGCCAATTACTGAGATGATTGAGCCATGGCTCTCATATTGGCTGCAACTCCACTTGGAAATCCTAAGGATGCTTCTGCTCGATTGATGGATGCGATTGCAACTGCCGATGTTATAGCCGCCGAAGATTCACGTCGCTTTCATAGGTTGGCATCAGACCTTGGCGTAACTTTTGTGGGCAAAGTTATTTCTTTTTTTGATGGCAATGAAGAAGAGCGAACACAAGAAATTCTCGAACTTCTCAGAAATGGAAAGAATGTTCTGGTCGTAAGTGATGCGGGTATGCCAACAATTAGTGATCCTGGTTTTAGATTAGCGCGCGATGCATCTGCTGAAAATATTATGGTTCAAGTTCTGCCAGGGCCATCTGCAGTCACAATGGCAGTTGCGTTATCTGGATTACCAACAGATCGATTCTCCTTTGATGGATTCCCTCCTCGCACATCAGGGGCTCGAAAAAAGTTTTATGAATCCCTGCGATTTGATGAACGCACACTTGTATTTTTCGAAGCACCGCATCGCCTTGAAGAATCTCTCACAGACGCTGTTGCATCCTTTGGTTCTGAGCGAAAAGCTGCAATCTGTCGTGAAATGACTAAACATTATGAGCAGACAATTCGTGGAAATCTAGCCACGTTATTGGAGTGGAGTCAGAAGAACGAAGTTCTCGGTGAAATTACTTTAGTAATTGGTGGAGCTGAAGTAGATGCAAAATCAGTAACGACTGATGCAATGGTTGCGCGAGTTCAAGAATTTGAATCAGCAGGTATGGATCGCAAGGGCGCTATCGCTGCAGTGGCTGAAGAATTCTCACTTCCTAAGCGTTCGGTTTATGCCGCAGTTGTAGATGCTAATAAGATAGGCAAATGAGCAACGTGAGCGATAAATCCTTCTATCTCACCACGCCTATTTACTATGTAAACGATGCACCACATATTGGTCATGCATACACAACTGTTGCTGGAGATGTTCTTACGCGTTGGCATCGTCAACGTGGTGAATCAGTGTGGTTCTTAACTGGTACAGATGAGCATGGACAAAAAGTTATGCGCACAGCAGAGCAAAATAGCGTTGCGCCGCAAGCATGGGTAGATCGCTTAGTAGCGGATGCTTGGAAACCGAATTGGGAAGCGCTCAATATTGCAAATGATGATTTTATTCGCACTACTGAAAAGCGTCATACAGAGCGCGTTCAAAAGTTTTTACAAGGATTAAAAGATTCGGGGCATATTTACTCTGGCAAATATGAAGGCCCATATTGCGTAGGTTGCGAAGAGTTTAAATTACCGGGCGATCTCATTGATTCAAATGGTGAAAAACTCTGTCCTATCCATAGCAAGCCTGTCGAGCTCGTTAATGAAGAGAATTGGTTCTTCAAATTATCAGAATTTACTCAACCACTTCTTGATCACTACAAGAAAAATCCGGATGCTTGCCAACCAGAGAGCGCGCGCAACGAAGTTATTTCCTTCCTCGAAGGTGGAGTCTCTGATCTTTCGATTTCCAGATCGACATTTGATTGGGGCATTCCAGTACCGTGGGACACCAAGCAAGTTGTTTACGTTTGGTTTGATGCACTTCTAAATTATGCAACCGCAGTTGGCCTCACCGATGCACCAGATTCCGATGGTGGCAAAAAGTTTGCTCAAACCTGGCCGGCAGATGTTCACCTAGTAGGAAAAGATATTTTGCGTTTCCACGCAGTTATTTGGCCAGCGATGTTAATGGCTGCAGGACTTGCTGTTCCAAAGAAAGTTTTTGCACATGGTTGGTTACTTGTCGGTGGCGAAAAGATGAGTAAGAGCAAGCTCACCGGAATTGCTCCAAGTGATATTACAAATCACTTTGGCGTGGATGCTTTTAGGTATTACTT
>CAITAV010000107.1 GCA_903890345.1 uncultured Actinomycetes bacterium | reverse complement strand
GTATCTAAACTATCGAAAAATGGTTCCTTATCTTCTTGCAAATCTCGGTTGTATGCGAAGGGCAAACCTTTAAGCATTGCAAGGACTGACATTAAATTGCCAATTAATCGAGCACTCTTACCACGAGCTAATTCAGCCATATCCGGATTCTTCTTCTGAGGCATAATCGATGAACCAGTTGAATATTGGTCAGATATTTTTGCCCAAGCAAATTCTGTAGATCCTAAAAGAGTCCACTCTTCACCAATGCGAGATAAATGAATTCCGATGAGTGATGTAATGAATAAAGCCTCTGCAACATAATCTCTATCGCTGACGGCATCAATGCTGTTTTCAAAAGTACTTTCAAATCCCAAACTCTTCGCCGTGAACTCAGGATCTAGTGGTAACGAAGAACCTGATAATGCACCCGCACCTAAGGAACTTACGGACGCACGGTGATACCAATCATTAATTCTGGATACATCTCTAGTAAAAGCGTGAGCATGCTTAGCAATTTCGTGTCCGAAAGAAATTGGTTGTGCATGTTGAATATGAGTGAAACCAGGAGCTGGATCATCAATGTATTCATCCGCTTTTTTCAAAATGGTTTCAGTAAGTTCGGTCAGTAAAATTGCCATAGATAGCATGTGATCAATAGCAAAAAGTCGAAGATCTGTGGTTACTTGATCATTCCGGGATCTTCCAGCTCGGAGGGCGCCACCTAAAGGTCCAAGCTTGGAAGTTAAGCCACGCTCTAAAGCACTGTGCACATCTTCATCTTCTGGGGAAGGCAAGAATTTCTGCGAAGCAACTTCTTCAGCAAGTTCTTTTAGAGCTCCCCTGATTTTGGCTGAATCTTCTTTTGAAACAAGTGAAGACTTTTCAAGTACCGCTAGATGCGCCAGAGATGATCTCAAGTCATAAAGCGCTAATCGCCAGTCGAATCCAATACTTTGCGAAAGAGCAAAGACGGCATCGGTAGGTTGTTCAGTAAAACGCCCTCCCCACAGTGCCATTTACTTTCTCCCAACTTTTGAACCACGAGTGTTCTTAGCGTTAGCAAAGGCAAGAACTTCTTTGGCTAACTGAGCTCCACCTGTGGCTTTCTTTGACACAAGGATAATCGTGTCATCACCAGCAAGGGTTCCAATTACACCTGTCAGATTGGCGTGGTCTAAAGAACTAGCTAAAAATTGCGCCGCACCAGGTGGCGTATGTACGACCGCAAGATTGGCACTGTGATCTACTGAAATTATCAACTTTGATGGGACAGGATTGACGCGAGATAACGCATCATCTGCAGATTCACGAATCTGATACACAGAAGAGCCGTCTATATCTCGCCCACGAACTGCTCCAATTTCTTCTAGATCTCTACTCGCCGTTGCTTGAGTTACTCGAAATCCACTCTTTTTCAGATGCACAACTAAATCCGTCTGTGAATGAATAAGTCCAGATTTAATCAATGCAATTGCCTTGGCTCTGCGACCAGAAACATTTTGTGAATTAATAGACATTCGACATAACCTCCTTGAATTTTTTAACGAACAGATCGATTTCCTTCTTAGAAATATTCAAAGCAGGAGCAATACGAATCGTGTTCGGATTCGCTGCATTAACCAATACTCCAGAATTTTGTAATAACTGAGCGATCTCGGATGAATTCTGGTTAGATAATTCGATTCCGATGAGCAAACCTGCGCCCCGCACTTCGGTAACACCAGGAGTTGATCGAAGGGCAGCCGAGATATATTTGAAATCGCTTCTACACTTGGACAATATTTTGTTTTTTTCAATCCATTTAATCGCCGCAATAGAGGCTGCTGTGGTGACTGGGTTGCCTCCAAAAGTAGATCCATGATCACCAGGAACAAATAACTGTGAAGATTTCCCAACTGCAATCATGGCCGCGAGTGGCAAACCTGCGCCCAAACCTTTGGCAACGGTAATTACATCAGGTGTGATTCCTGAATACTCATATCCAAACCATTGACCTGTGCGTCCTATTCCAGTTTGAACTGCATCTATTGCCAATAAAACGCCGTGAGCCGTACAGATTTCGCGAATCTCTTTCAAATATTTCTCTGGCGGAACGATCACACCAGCTTCTCCCATAATCGGTTCGATGATGACCATCGCAGTTCTTGAATTAATTACTCGTCTGGCGTTCTTGATATCGCCGAATGGAATGTGCTTAATGTTTTTAAGTAGCGGAGTGAATGCAACCTTCTTTGCACTCTGTCCTGTGAGCGATAAAGACCCCATAGTTCGGCCATGAAAAGAACCATCCATAGCAACAATTCTTGTTCGCCCTGTTTTTCTCGATAATTTTATTGCTGCTTCATTTGCTTCCGCTCCTGATTGTGCAAAGAAAACTCGCGAATCCTTCTTTCCGGTGAAACGAACCAAAATCTGCGCTAATTCGATCGCATTGGGATGAGAGTAAAAATTACTCACATGTGACAATGTCTTAATCTGCCGGTTTACAGCTGTGACAACAGCTGGATGAGCATGGCCCAAGATGCTAGTTGCGATACCGCCTAACATATCTAAGTACTTAACACCGTCGGCGTCTTGGACTACGCATCC
>CAITAV010000106.1 GCA_903890345.1 uncultured Actinomycetes bacterium | reverse complement strand
CTTGCGGGTTGTGACTTTAGAAATCTCAACAGTTGCACGGACCTTAAAAGATCCTTTGCCAGTTGAATACGCTTCGCGAACGCCTTCTAGTCCAACTAATTCGCCACCTGTTGGAAAATCTGGACCAGGGATAAATTTCATCAACGCTTTAACTGTTGCAGTTGGGTTTTCAATTAGGTGCTTAGTGGCTGCGATAACTTCGCCTAAATTGTGGGGTGCCATATTTGTGGCCATACCTACTGCAATTCCAGAACCGCCATTTACTAGCAAGTTTGGATAAGCAGCTGGAAGTACTTGTGGTTCAAAGATCTGTCCGTCGTAGTTAGCACCGAAATCAACTGTGTCTTCATCTGTTTCAGCAACCATTGTGAGTGCTGCTTGCGCCAAGCGCGCTTCTGTATAACGCATTGCTGCGGGACCAGCATCGAGTGAACCGAAGTTTCCGTGACCATCGATAAGTGGCAAACGCATAGAAAAAGATTGAGCCATACGAACGAGTGCGTCATAAATTGCACCATCACCGTGTGGGTGCAACTTACCCATAACTTCACCAACAACACGTGCACTCTTTACGTGACCTTTGTCGGGACGCAATCCCATTTCTGCCATCTGGTGCAAGATGCGACGGTGTACAGGTTTTAAACCATCGCGTGCATCAGGTAATGCGCGAGAATAAATTACAGAGTAGGCATACTCCAGAAATGATTCTGACATTTCAGATGAAACATCGATATCAACAATCTTGCCTGGGAATTCACCTGGTTTAGGACCAGCAGGTTTTTTGCCCTTGGGCGGAGTCTTTGTAGCCATGGGGGCGATTGTGCCAAGTACAACGCCTAAAGTGCGTGACCAACGTGCGGGCGTGCCCCGATATTTGCAACACATGTTGCAGAAAGAGTTACTCCAGCCATCGCCGAGGCTTGAAGATCCCCGCCAGATATTTTTGTTGAGATAAATCCTGCAGCAAAGCTATCGCCCGCACCTGTTGTATCTGCAACCGCAGTTTTAATTGCATCAATATCTATGCGATTGCCACCACGTTCTTGTGCAACTGCGCCATCTGGTCCACGTTTAATAATTACTGCAGGGCAGAGTTCTAATAATTTTTTCAGTGCAGAATCAACATCTTCGGCATCCGCTACATAGAGTGCTTCGTCTTCATTTGGCAACACATAATCCATCAACGGTAACCACGAAAGAATCAGGTTGCGCTCTACTTCTTTCATCGCACCCACAGTGACAGTGTCATAAAAAAGTGGAATACCGGCTGATCTAATCTCTGCAATCATTTCGAGCACACCGCCGCGAGAACGCGGATTTAATAGTGCGTATCCAGATACATATGCAGCATCAAAGCCAGATAGAGATGGCATGTCTGAAAGGGTTAGTCCAGAGTTAGCACCTGTTTCAGGAAACATCGTGCGTTCACCTTTTTGATCCACCAAAATAACAACAACGCCGGTGGGATCACTAGTTTTAATAAGAGATGAGTGATCTACTTTTAGTCCGTCGAATTCAGAGATCAGGGCTGCACCTGCAGAGTCATTTCCAACTCGGGCAACGATGGTTGCATGTGTGCCGGTGTGGGCAATCCACGATGCAACATTTCCTGCGGCGCCACCACCATGTGTCGTGATTTTAGATGCGGTGTCTTCGCCGTAATTTATTGCTCCCTGTAATTTAACGACGACATCGAGCATGACATCACCGATGCACAGGACCTTAGGCATTTTTACTTATTTAAAGCTACTGCGATATCAGCGGCTAGCGCGCAATTGGATTTAATGATTTCAATATTTACGCGAAGTGAATCGCCCTTGCTTTCAGTGTGAAAGTGCTCGAGTAAAAATGGGGTTACCGCTTTACCTGTGATGCCTTCTTTTTCAGCACTTGCCAAACCGCTGGCTAAAATCGAGTCATGTAATTTCTTATCCATCTGATTCTTAACAGGGTTTGCAACGATTAAGGCTGATGTGTTGGTTTGCATTGATGTTCGAGCCTTGATGGCAGATGCAATCTGATCTGCAGAATCTGCTTGATATTCAATTTCAAAACCAGAGTCGGTCAGATAAAAGCCGGGAAAGTTTTTGGTTTTATATCCGATGACACCGATAGCAAGAGTTTCAAGACGTTCCAGAGTGGCACCGACATCTAAAATAGATTTCACTCCAGCACAGACAACTGTGATATCCAGTGCAGATAACGCGGTGAGGTCGGCTGATTCATCAAATGATTCTTGTGCGCCGCGATGCACGCCGCCGAGTCCACCTGTTGCAAATACTTTTATACCGGCCATTACTGCAAGGTGGGCAGTTGCTGCGACAGTTGTGGCTGCGCTTTTTCCAAAGGCCACGGCAATTGCTAGGTCGCGGCTAGATGCTTTCAAAATGTTATCGCGCGTTGCAATTGTTACTAGGTCAGCATCACTTAGACCAATATGAACACTTCCATCGATAACAGCAATAGTTGCTGGGGTAGCACCATGGGCACGAACAATTGCTTCTACTTCGCGAGCAACTTCGAGATTCGTTGGACGAGGTAATCCATGGCTAATAATTGTTGATTCAAGAGCGACGATAGGAGAACCAGCTGCTAATGCTGCTGCTACTTCATCTGAATATTTCAATACATCGCTTAGATCTGAATTCATGAGCGAAAGGATACTGCCTAAGTACTCGTGCTTCGTGGCAAGATACGAGCATGCATTTGGCCGACATCGCACCCTCAATATTTGCGGGCCTTGGGCTAACTAGCGCTGAAGATTCTTTATCTCTAGGTCAATCACCTCACGGAAAAGAAGTTTTATTTCTTGTAGATGGACTTGGCGCAGATGTCATCGAAAATTACAAAGATTTAATTCCAACCCTGCACTCCTTTTTACATCATGGAGTTGTAGCAACATCATTTCCATCGACGACTGCAACTTCACTCGCTACCTTGATGACTGGAGAATTACCGGGCACTCACGCAATGTTGGGTTACACCGTTCGAGTTCCGCGTAGCGGTGGGCGAGTGCTGAACACACTTAAATGGGATGAAAGAGTGGATCCGCATGTGTGGCAGAGCGTTCCTACTCTCTTTGAACGTGCGGCAGAGCAAAATATTTCTGTCTCACACATTGCAGCTAAACGTTATGAAAATACAGGATTTACACAAGCGGTATTTCGCGGTGCCACATATCGCGGAGCAAATGTTTTAGAGGACATGATTGCGCAGACAAAAGAGGCACTTACCAGTGAGCCATCTTTTGCATACGTTTATATAAATGATCTAGATGTGGCCGGTCATAGCGATGGTGTGGGCTCTGATAAATGGTGTGCGGCATTGGCCTACGTT
>CAITAV010000105.1 GCA_903890345.1 uncultured Actinomycetes bacterium | reverse complement strand
CAATCTTCTCCTTCTTAGATTGCTCAAGCATTTTGTCTTCTTGAAAATCATCAGACATATGTCCTACATCTGTAATATTTTGAATCATTTCAACGTTCAGCCGACTTAAACGAATCGTACGAGCGATGAGATCGCTTAATAAGAAAGTACGAAGATTGCCAACATGAGCATCTCGATAAACGGTGGGTCCGCAGCAGTACATAGTGACGGTTCCGTTAATGGAACTAATCGCACTCGGTTTACGCGAGAAAGTGTCATAAATGGATAGGACCATCAGCAGCACTCCTCAGAGATTAAATTCAAAGTTTTTTGATACGAACGATAAACATATTCATGATGAAATGAAAAGCCAAGAGAGGAATAAAGGTTGATGGCAATAGTATTTTTCGAATCTACCTGAAGCACAGATTTCTTTATACCTGCTTCAGAAGACGCAGCGAGAAGTGCATTCACTACTAATTTACTTACTCCTTGCCCGCGATATGCAGGATCAACGAAAACTCGTGACAGTGCGCTCCAGCCATCTGCATGTGAAGTGCGGCCAACACCAATGAGTTTTTCACTATCAAAGACAGATGCATAAAGAGCTGGATAGGCACGCATCAAGTCAGCAACACCGTGATCTTCTTGTAATGAGAGCCAAGCGTCATCAAAAGATTCTGAAATCGAAACCGTAAATTTAGATTTGCTCGGAGCATGATGTGCAATATCGGCAACCATCACGTGCGCACGAACCTTTTCAATCCAGCCATTGTCAAAAAGTTTCGAATCTAATTCTTGATACGTTGGAAGCGGAATAGCAAAAGTAGGAACCAGTCCTGCTTTTTCATAGCGCTCAACCACATGCCCAATTGCTTGGTCGATATCTTTTAGTGGCTCCCCATAAGGAGCTTTTCCGCATGGCAAAACCGAGTTAGCGCGCATCGTAAATTTGCCAGAAGTTCGTAGTAACCATTTTCCAAATAATTCTTGATTAACTGGGGGCCATGTGGTGGTCAAAACATTTTCTAATTCTTGAACACGCAATGAGAGTGGGGCGCCATGTCCGGCTAGATGATTAATTTCTTCGATGACTTTATAAATAGCAATCTTTTCACGATCAAATTCAATGAGCTCGCCATGTCGATTGCGAAGTGTATTTTCGGACTCCAAATATCCAACCAGGTCCCGGAATCCACCTTCGGGATCATGGAAGCGAATACTGACTCGCGCGCCAATAGGAGCCTTCATAGGTGTAACGATAATCGCCCACGCCAAAGTCGCGAGTTACTGGGGCTTCGCATTACAATCGCGCTATAGAAAAGGCTAATTAAGCCGAATGTATGAGTTTCAAGGAGGCTGCACTCGTGACGTATGTGATTGCCCAACCATGTATCGATGTGAAGGACAAGTCCTGCATCGAAGAGTGTCCAGTGGACTGCATTTATGAAGGCAATCGCATGTTGTACATCCAGCCAGATGAGTGCGTCGACTGTGGCGCGTGCGAACCAGTGTGCCCAGTTGAAGCTATTTATTATGAAGATGATGTTCCAGGCCCATGGAAAGACTTTCAAAAAGTTAATAGTGAGTTTTTCGTAGAACTTGGTTCACCTGGTGGCGCTGCAAAAGTTGGCCCAACAAGTACAGATCACGCCGACGTAATTGCTGCTCCAGCAAAGAGCGAGTAAAGGCGCGTGCACTGAAACTTCCTGATTTTCCGTGGGATGCATTAGCGCCCTTTGGAGATCTAGCACGTCAACACCCGTCAGGAATTATTGATCTATCACAAGGAACTCCGGTAGATCCAACTCCAGATTTTATTCAGAAATCTTTAGCCGAACATTCGAATTCTCCAAGTTACCCACTTACTGCCGGAACACCGCAATTACGCGAAGCAATAAAAAAGTGGGCAGAAAAAAATTTAGGCGCTACGGGTGAATTCGATGTTTTGCCATTAATTGGATCTAAGGAATTTGTTGCATGGCTACCAACTTTCTTGCAATCAAAAAAAGTAATAATTCCAAAAGTCGCGTATCCCACTTATAACGTTGGAGCAATCCTGGCTGGCGCGCAAGCAATTACGGTTGATCTCGATGCTAAACAGTGGCCACAGGCAGATTTAGCGTGGATTAATTCACCATCGAATCCAACTGGTCGAGTGCATACAGAATCCGAACTTAAATCTGCCATTGAATATTCTCGAAAAAACAATACCCCGGTGGTCAGTGACGAGTGTTATTTAGGCTTTGGTGACTCCGTAACGCCAACTTCAATACTGCGCTACACCGAGGGCGATAACTCAAATATTTTGGCTGTTCATTCACTCTCTAAACGTTCTTCAATGGCCGGATATCGTGGAGCATTTGTTATTGGTGATTCGGTATTGATTAAGAAAATTCTTGAAATCAGAAAACATGCAGGCATGATGGTGCCACTTCCAATTCAGCACGCCATGATTGCAGCCCTTGCCGATGAAAATCATGTCAGCGAACAGCGTGCTCGATACAACTCACGTCGCAAAACTTTGTCACCAGCACTGCAATCAATTGGTTTTAAAATCGAACACTCAGAAGCGGGGCTATATATCTGGTGTACCCGAGGCGAAGATGCGTGGAAATCAGTCGAAGCGCTCGCAAAATTAGGAATTCTAGTAACACCCGGAATTTTTTATGGAGCAGATGGTTCGCAGTATGTTCGTATTGCAATGACAGCCACTGATGCTGCAATTGCGGATGCGGCTTCACGCATTACAGCCTCGAAGGCAGAATAAATGGCGCTGGGAATTCTTCTCGTAGGCGGAATGGGTACGCGCCTAATGCCTTTGACTCGCGATACTCCTAAGCCAATGCTGCCAATTGCAGGTTTGCCAGTAACCGAACATCAATTAATGGCAGCAAAGCGTGCAGGTGTTACGACCATTATTTTGGCCACTTCTTATCTATCGGAAATTTTTACACCCTATTTTGGTGATGGATCACAGTGGGGAATCAATATTG
>CAITAV010000104.1 GCA_903890345.1 uncultured Actinomycetes bacterium | reverse complement strand
GCAGCTTTTTCTCCAGCGACAGGAATCTGTGTTCCTTCTGGCGCTTGCCATGTTGGAAAATTTCTATTCTTGGCATCTGGTGTAACTGCTTTAATTTCTTTTGGTGCAGCAACTGGTGCGCGCCAACCATGTGTAAGCCATCCACGATAAAAAGGTGTGTACACACGATAATTCGTTGCATCACTAGGTTTCTTAACTCGACCTGGTGCAACTGCATAAGGACTTCCGGTTCGTGTGAGTTCTATTCCAGCCGCTTCAATACGTGCATCACGTGCTGCGCCGTATGGTTCGTATTCGGCAGAAATATGTACTGAGGTTGCGTCATACTTCTTCTTCAATTCATTAAGTACTTCAACTTGGTCGCCAACACACACGTGCAATTTATTGTTGAGTGATTCATCAAGACTGCGAAGCGATGCCGCCATATATGCCAAACGTTTTGTGCCGGTTGCTTGAATTAATTTTGGATCCAGAATAAAAACAGGGACAATCTCATCACCAGCATCAATTGCGGCTAATAGAGCAGGATTATCAATCAGGCGTAAGTCGCGCCGAAACCACATGATGCTGCGCGACATAGTGAGTTAATTATGTAGTTGATGAACCGTTGCATCCCAGCCATGTACGTCTTCTGGTTTGCGTGGCGCTTTACCGATGTAACGAGCAGAAGGACGAATTAAACGGCCAGTGCGCTTTTGTTCGAGAATATGCGCAGACCAACCTGCTGTGCGTGCTGCGGTAAACATCGATGTAAATAGTGGACCTGGTACTTCTGCGAAATCAAGAACTATTGCTGCCCAGAATTCGACGTTTGTTTCTAGAACACGTTCTGGATGGCGCTCATGTAATTCTGCTAGTGCTGCCTTTTCTAATTCGAGTGCAACTTCATAACGAGGTGCGCCTAACTCTTTTGCTGTGCGTCGCAGAGTGCGTGCACGAGGATCTTCTGCGCGATAGACGCGGTGTCCAAATCCCATCAGACGTTCTCCACGATCCATTAAATCTTTTACGTACTTGCGTGCATCGCCAACGCGTTCTACATCTTCAATCATTCCAAGAACACGTGAAGGTGCACCACCGTGTAGCGGACCAGACATCGCACCAATTGCGCCTGAAAGTGCTGCTGCAACATCTGCGCCCGTTGAAGCAATTACACGAGCTGTAAATGTAGATGCGTTCATTCCGTGTTCTGCAGCAGATACAAAGTAGGCATCGATTGCGCGTACGTGAAGTGGATCTGGTTCTCCGCGCCAACGAATCATCATGCGTTCAACAACTGTATGTGCCTTATCAATTTCAGATTCTGGAACTGGTGTTGCAGAAATTCCGCGAGCAGATTGTGCGAGGTATGAAAGAACCATGACTGATGCACGTGCAAGATTTGAACGAGTCTCTTCGTCTGAAATATCTAGAAGTGGTTTAAATCCCCATGCTGGTGCAAGCATTGCAATTGCTGATTGCACATCGACTCGAACGTCACCTGAGTGAACTGGTAACGGAAATTTCTCTGCTGGTGGAAGACCTGGATTAAATTCATCATCAACTAACAATCCCCATACGTTTCCAAATGAAACGCGTCCAACTAGATCTTCAATATCAACACCGCGATAACGAAGTGCGCTGCCCTCTTTATCTGGTTCAGCAATTTCAGATTCAAAAGCTATGACACCTTCGAGACCTGGCTTGAAATCATCAGACACAACGCGCTCCTTTAATGGGTATTACGGGGGTAATTCTGCCCCCATACAAGGTGTGCTGGCGACCACGTAAGTTGAGATAGCCCTACGGGCGAAAGTGACGTTAGATACATCCATGGAGGAAACCGGAATTCGAGCCGAGATTTCAGCGATGCGCCGCTCCTATGGCGAAGTCGGGCTGGATAAATTGCCAGCAGATCCATTCGCGGCGTTCGAAGAGTGGATGGATGCTGCGGCCGCAAATGAAATTATTGTTGAAGCAAATGCAATGGTGCTTTCAACATCTGATGGTTTAGGTGAAATAACAACGCGCACAGTTTTGCTTAAAGATATTTCTCAAGGCGGTTTTACTTTCTTTACTAATTATTCTTCTCGTAAAGCACAAGCTATTGCAATGAATTCGCAAGTAACACTTCTTTTCCCTTGGTATGCAATGGAGCGACAAGTAATAATTTCAGGTCAAGCAGATAAAATTGCGCGCGAAGAGTCCGAAAGTTACTTTGCAACAAGACCGTGGTCGAGTCAGATCGGTGCATGGGCTAGCGCTCAATCCGCACCACTATCTTCACGCGAAGAGTTAGAAATGCGTTTTCAAGGTGCAGCAGAGAAATGGCCTGAAGGAAGTGTTGTGCCAACTCCACCGCATTGGGGTGGCTTTCGAGTGATACCCGACAGTATTGAATTCTGGCAAGGAAGATATTCCAGATTGCACGACCGTATTCGATATCACAGAAGCGATACAAAAACCGATTGGGATATGCAGCGCTACTTCCCTTAGAATTTATCCATGAGCATCGTAATTCCAAATGGCATTAAGCCAGTCGATGGTCGTTTTGGTTGTGGTCCTTCAAAGATTCGCCAATCAGCGCTAGATAATTTATATAAAGGTGGCGCATCAATTCTGGGTACATCACACCGACAAAAACCTGTAAAAAATGTTGTTCATGAAGTTCGCGAAGGTTTGAAATCACTATTTTCACTTCCAGATGGATACGAAGTAATTCTTGGTAATGGTGGCACAACTGCGTTTTGGGACATTGCAACTTTTGCTCAGATAGAAAATCGTTCGCAGCATCTTGTCTTCGGTGAGTTTTCATCTAAGTTTGCAAAGGCCGCAAAAGATGCGCCTTTTCTTGGTGAACCGTCAATTATTAAATCTGAACCAGGTTCGCATCCAACAGCAGTTGCCGAAGATGGCATAGATGCATTTGCGTTTACGCACAATGAGACAAGCACTGGTGTGGCCATGCCAATTATTAGACCGGCGGGCACTAAAGACGCTCTTGTATTAGTAGATGCGACAAGCGCCGCAGGTGGACTTGTAGTCGATGCCAAAGAGTTTGATGCCTATTACTTTGCACCACAGAAATCTTTTTCATCAGATGGTGGCTTGTGGTTTGCACTTATGTCACCTGCTGCCATTGCTCGCGCTGAGAAGATTAAAGCTAGTGGACGTTGGACCCCAGCGATTTTAGATCTCACTATTGCCATTGAAAATTCACGACTGGATCAGACCTATAACACTCCAGCGATTGCAACCTTCATTTTGCTTGCAGATCAACTCAAGTGGATGAATGAAAATGGCGGATTGAAATTCTCAACCGGT
>CAITAV010000103.1 GCA_903890345.1 uncultured Actinomycetes bacterium | reverse complement strand
GTTAATCGCGCTGTGGCATCAGGACTGAAGGCTTTTGAATCTGGCGTGTGGCGCGAAATGAATCCACGAGACAAGAAAAAAATTATGTTGCGTTGGGCACAACTTCTCAACGATAATTTTGAAGAACTTGCACTGCTAGAAACTTTAGATGTCGGTAAGCCAATTAGTGATTCGCTTAGTGTTGATTCACAAAGTGTTGCACGCGTAATTCAGTGGTACGGCGAAACAATAGATAAGACTTATGATGAAATTGCACCAACGCCTCGTAACGGTTTAGCCATGATTACTCGCGAACCACTTGGCGTAATTGGTGCTGTCGTGCCTTGGAACTATCCGATGATTATTACTTCATGGAAAGTTGGTCCAGCACTTGCTATGGGAAATAGCATCGTTGTAAAACCAGCAGAAAATTCATCACTGTCTGCATTGCGCATGGCAGAACTTGCTGTTGAAGCAGGATTGCCAGAAGGAGTTTTCAATGTGGTTCCAGGATTGGGCGCAGAAGCAGGTCAAGCACTTGCACGTCACATGGATGTTGCGAAGTTAGCATTTACAGGTAGTGGTCCAACTGGTCGTAAAATGTTGCAATACGCAGCAGAATCAAATATGAAACAGGTTTCACTCGAACTTGGCGGCAAGAGTCCGCACGTTGTTCTCAAAGATTGCGTTGATCTAGATGTGGCAGCGTCCACAATTGCATGGGGAATTTTCTACAACTCAGGGCAGACTTGTAATGCGGGCTCTCGCATCATCGTTGAACGCGAAGTAAAAGATGAGCTCTTCTCTAAAATCACTAAATTCCTTGATGATTTCAAGGTAGGAGATCCACTTGATCCCCGATCAATGATGGGCCCACTTGTTTCAAAACTTCAGCGTGATCGAGTCAATTCATACCTTGATTTAATTGGTCAAAACGGAGAAGAGGTTATCTTCGGCGGCGAAAAAACAACTGGTGATGACCTCATGATCAAGCCAACTCTTATTGCAAATGTGAAGAACTCTTCACGACTTGCTCAGGAAGAAATCTTTGGGCCGGTTCTAGTCGCCATTGAAGCAAAAGATGAAGAAGATGCAATTAATTTAGCGAACCAGAGCGAGTATGGCTTAGCGGCTGCGGTCTGGACCGGAAATGTTGCACGAGCACATCGCTTCTCACGTAGATTGCGCGCTGGAACTGTCTGGGTAAACACATTTGACGCACTCGATGTCATCACTCCATTTGGTGGATTCAAAGGATCTGGCAGTGGCCGCGATAAGTCATTGCATGCACTTGATGCCTACAGTGCGCTGAAAACAACGTGGGTGGATTTGAGCTAATGAGCAATAACGGTGTCCAGGTCTCAGGGCCAGTAATTCCTGGTTCAGAGATAATTCTGACACCGCAAGCGCTAGAACTAATAGCTCTGCTGCACCGCAAATTAAATTCACGTCGTTTAGAGCTACTTGCCCAACGCACTCAACGAATGGCGAGAATTGCTACTGGCGAGGATCTAAAGTTTCTTGAGGAAACTAAATCTGTCCGCGAGGATCTTTCGTGGAAAGTCGCTGCGGCACCTTTAGCTTTGCAAGATCGTCGGGTTGAAATTACTGGACCGACAGATAAAAAAATGACAATTAATGCTCTAAATTCTGGAGCAAAAATCTGGCTGGCTGATCAAGAAGATGCCAATACGCCTTTGTGGGAGAACGTTATTGGTGGGCAAATTAACTTGCGTGCGTCAATTACCCGTGAAATCGATTTCACAAATGAATCCGGTAAAACTTATGCACTACGTCCCGAGAATGAATTAGCGGTAAT
The DNA here is from genome assembly GCA_903890345.1 of uncultured Actinomycetes bacterium. Taxonomy (GTDB): domain Bacteria; phylum Actinomycetota; class Actinomycetes; order Nanopelagicales; family Nanopelagicaceae; genus Planktophila. Next base: position 456 of record CAITAV010000103.1, on the reverse strand, counting down.
AGTGATGCGCCCTCGCGGTTTTCACTTGCCAGAAAAGCACATAACAGTCGACGGCGAAATCACATCTGGTTCTTTTGTTGATTTTGCCCTTTACATGGCCGCTTCTGCTCAATTGCAGATAAATCGCGGACACGGTCCCTACTTCTATCTGGCAAAACTGGAATCTCATCTAGAAGTTCGTTTGTGGAATGAAGCCTTTAACCTGGCACAAGATTTTCTTGGTATCCCCCGCGGGACAATTCGGGCCACAATTTTGATTGAAACATTTCCTGCAGCATTTGAAATGGAAGAATTTTTATATGAACTAAAGGACCACTGTGCTGGACTAAATGCTGGTCGTTGGGACTTTATGTTTAGCGTGATTAAAAACTATCGCACGCGTGGAAAGGATTATGTTCTTCCTGATAGAAACTCCGTTTATATGACTGTTCCATTCATGCGTGCTTATACAGAACT
>CAITAV010000102.1 GCA_903890345.1 uncultured Actinomycetes bacterium | reverse complement strand
TATGTGCGGCTACAAAGCAAGTTATTAAAAATGGTTTAGATTTACTTGGCGTGAGCGCACCGGAGAAAATGTGATGAGCAAAAATTTACAGGCCCTGTGGTCTAAAAACATATCCATAAATAATGGTGAGCTTCACTGCTCTGGAATTTCAGCGACATCCCTGGCATCTGAATTTAAAACTCCAACATTTTTCTTGGATGAAGATGACTTTCGCACACGCGCACTGCACTGGAACTCTGAACTATCCAAAGCATTTGGACCGCAAGCAGGTCACGTTTATTACGCAGCAAAAGCATTTATCTGTGTAGAAGTTGCACGCTGGATTGCAGATCTTGATATCGGAATTGATGTCTGCACAGGTGGCGAATTAGCAGTGGCACTTAAAGGTGGCATTAAGGCTGAAAACATTGAAGTACATGGCAATAACAAATCAGTTGATGAAATAGAACAAGCCGTTGCCGCAGGAGTTGGGGCAATAGTTATTGATTCACTTATTGAAATCGAACGAGTTGCTGCCGCCGCGCAATCTGGTGGAAAAGTTCAAAGAGTATTGCTTCGCCTAACTCCAGGAATCGAAGCACATACTCACGAGTCCATTGCAACTGCACATGAAGATGTGAAGTTTGGTTTTTCCATTGCAAGTGGAGCTGCGTGGCAAGCGATTGTTGAAACCAAAAAACACGCCAGCCTAGATTTACGAGGATTACATTCACACATTGGTTCGCAAATTTTAGAGACAGAACCATTTGGTATTGCAGCCGATCGACTTATCGAACTCTTGGCAAAGTTCAACTCAGAGTTTGGTGAGCAACTACCCGAGCTAGATCTTGGTGGGGGATATGGAATTGCATATCTAGATAATGAATCTGAGATTCAAGCAAGCGATGTGCTTGGCACATTGGCAAAAGTTGTCAAAGAATCCTGTGCAAAGCACTGGCTTAATGTTCCAAAGATTTCTATCGAACCTGGTCGCGCAATTGTTGGTCCATCTATGTTCACGCTCTACACAGTGGGAACAACAAAAGTTGTCACGCTAGAAAATGCAACAACCCGAAATTATGTTTCAGTCGATGGTGGAATGAGCGATAACTTACGTACAGCGCTATATGGCGCCGAGTACACCGCAATCATTGCTAACCGTGAATCAACGGCTAAGAAGATTGCAACGCGCATTGTTGGAAAACACTGCGAATCCGGTGACATCATTATTAAGGACATAGATTTTCCAGCAGATATCGCACCAGGGGATTTACTTGCTACGCCAGCAACAGGTGCATACGGTCGCAGCATGGCCACGAATTACAACCACATCTCGCGTCCGCCCGTTGTAGCCATTAAAGATGGAAAAGCTCGAGTAATCCTGCGTCGCGAGAATATTGAAGATCTCCTGCGCCTAGATATTTAACGCGCATCTGCTCATCTGTGAAAGAATACGCATATGAGCGCGCATAAAAATATTTACATTGGCATGCTTGGCTGCGGCGTTGTCGGTAGCCAAGTTGCTGCGTTGCTTGAAAAAAATAATGCAGAACTTTCTACTCGCGCAGGTGCGAAATTAGTTTTGAAAAAAATTGCAGTTCGCGACATCAAATCTGCTCGCGAAGGAATCAACTCAGCACTCTTTACAACTGATGCGCAATCAGTAATTAATGATCCCGAGATCGACATCATTATCGAAGTCATGGGCGGAATCGATCCTGCTCGCGAATTAATCCTTTCGGCAATCAACAATAGTAAATCCGTGGTGACTGCAAATAAGGCACTGCTTGCTACACATGGCGCTGATCTATTTACAGCTGCAGATAACAAAGGTGTAGATCTTTACTATGAAGCAGCCGTTGCAGGTGCTATTCCAATTATTCGCCCAATGCGCGAATCTCTCGTTGGTGATCAAATCACTCGTGTAATGGGAATCGTTAACGGAACAACAAATTACATTCTCACAAAGATGGATGAAGAAGGCCGTGCATTTGCTGACGTTCTCAAAGAAGCACAAAGCCTTGGTTATGCCGAAGCAGATCCAACTGCAGATGTAGAAGGAATAGATGCTGCATCTAAAGCAGCAATCATTGCTGGTCTTGCATTTCACTCACGCGTAAGTGTTGATGATGTTTATCGCGAAGGTATTTCATCTATTACTGCAGATGATGTTGCCGTGGCTAAGACAATGAATCACGTAATTAAATTACTGGCAATTGCAGAACTCACATCTGATGATCGTATTTCAGTTCGTGTTCATCCAACTCTGATTGCACGTAGTCATCCACTCGCAGCAGTTCGTGATGCATTCAATGCTGTATTCGTTGAAGCAAAATCTGCAGGACAATTAATGTTTTACGGTCGCGGTGCTGGCGGTGCCCCAACTGCCAGCGCAATTCTGGGAGATGTTGTTGCAGTTGCACGCCATCGAATCAGTGATTCAGTGGGACCACGTGAAAGTGATTATGCCGACCGAGCAATTGCCCCAATTGGTGATACAAAAACACAATTTCTTATTCGTTTAAATGTTGCCGATAAGCCAGGAGTTTTGGCAGCCATTGCTCAAGTTTTTGCAAAAGAAGCCGTATCAATTCAAACTGTTCGCCAATCAGGTCGCGGAAATGATGCCGAACTTATTGTTGTAAGTCACGGTGCAACTGAAGCAGCACTGAGTGCGACAGTAAGTGCACTATCAAAAATGGATATTGTTACTAAGGTTGAAAGTGTTCTACGAGTACTTGGGTCACAAGCCTGATGTCAATTTTTTCTCGCAGACCAGGTGC
>CAITAV010000101.1 GCA_903890345.1 uncultured Actinomycetes bacterium | reverse complement strand
TCATATTTTTCTAATGTACGAACTGTGGTTGCGCCTTCACGAAACTTACAAAAGGCCGCAAAGTCATGCTTACCCAGCAAGAGTTGACTGGTTTTATTCATGACATCAACATCTAGTGCTCGATACCACGTAGCAACATCTAGTCGAGCAAGAGGATCTAGCACTCGATTATCATCGAGAATTTTGTATCTGTATTTACGGCGCAGCGCTGAAAAACGCGCATGAAATGCTTCTGGAGCAAGACTAATTTTGTGGACACGAATATCTTGATCTAAGAGCCGATTGAGTTTGTAAACCAAATCATCGAGTGAAAGGTTTTCTGGAAGATCTACATGTATTACTTGTCCTGTGGCATGTACTCCTGCATCAGTGCGGCCAGCAACAATTGTTTCTGGGTTAATCTGTGAAATTTTTGCAAGGGATTCTTCAAGGCACTCTTGAATTGTGCGCTGATCTGGTTGTTTTGCCCACCCTGCGAAATTAGTTCCGTCATAAGCCAGATCTATCCGTAAACGACGAAACCCACTCTCGGGATAGAGAGTGGGTTCAGTCATAAGAGTAAAGAAAGCTAGTGCTTAGTTATCTTTCTCAGTTAATACTTCGATAACCGCCATAGGTGCGTTGTCGCCCTTACGTGGTCCGATCTTTGTAATACGTGTATATCCACCATTGCGTGCAACGAAACGTGGACCAATTTCTGTAAACAAAGTATGTACAACGCCCTTGTTTGCAATTGTTGCCATTACTTGGCGACGAGCAGCAAGGTCACCCTTTTTTGCAAAGGTAATTAACTTTTCAGCAAGTGGACGAAGACGCTTCGCCTTTGCTTCAGTAGTTGTGATCTTTCCGTGCTCGAACAATTGCTCTGCAAGTGTTCCTAGGATGAGGCGCTCGTGCGATGGGCCACTGCCCAGACGAGGACCTTTAGTTGGTTTTGGCATGAGTTATTTCTCCTAGGCCTGATCTGCATCGACGAAATCATCGTCAACTGCTGCGTTGTAGTTTTGGTGTTTCGTTGGATCAAATCCTGCTGGGCTGTCCTTCATAGACATTCCCATTGAGACAAGCTTTGCCTTGACCTCATCGATGGACTTTGAACCAAAGTTACGGATATCTAGAAGGTCAGCTTCTGAACGGTTAACAAGTTCACCGACAGTGTGAATACCTTCACGCTTTAAGCAATTGTATGAACGAACTGTGAGATCGAGATCTTCAATTGGAAGAGCAAGATCTGCAGCAAGTGCTGCATCCATAACGGAAGGTCCCATTTCGATTCCTTCTGCGTCAACATTTAGTTCACGAGCAAGACCGAAGAGTTCTACAAGTGTCTTACCAGCTGATGCAACAGCATCGCGTGGCTTCATTGATGGCTTTGTTTCAACATCAACAACAAGACGATCGAAGTCTGTGCGCTGTTCAACGCGAGTTGCTTCAACTTTGTATGTGACCTTAAGAACTGGAGAATAAATTGAGTCAACAGGAATGCGACCGATTTCAGCCCCTGCTTGCTTATTCTGAACAGCTGTTACATAACCACGACCGCGCTCTACTGTGAGTTCGATTTCAAGGTTTGCTTTTCCATTAAGAGTTGCAAGGTGAAGCTCTGGATTGTGAACCGCAACGCCAGTTGGCACCGCAATATCTGCTCCAGTAACGCTTCCGGCACCTGATTTGCGAATATAAAGAACGCTTGGCTCATCGTTATCTGATGAAAGAACCAAGTTCTTGATATTCAAAACGATGTCTGTGAGATCTTCTTTAATACCTTCAAGAGTGGTGAACTCATGGAGTGCTCCTGCAACGCGAATGCTTGTCACTGCTGCACCTGGAATAGATGAAAGCAATGTACGGCGCATGCTGTTGCCGAGTGTGTAACCGAAACCTGGTTCAAGCGGTTCAATAATGAAACGTGAACGATTTTCGGAGACTACTTCTTCACTGAGGGTGGGACGTTGTGCAATTAGCACTGTTGCTCCTCTTTCTTCTCTCGGAGAACCTCTATTTGATCTCCTGTTTGGTACTGCGGTCGTGCGGGTGTTTAACAACCAGGTGGTCGTTAAACTTTCAAAAATTACTTGGAATAAAGTTCAACAATCAGCTGCTCTTGAATTTGGGTGTCGATAACTGCGCGAGCAGGAACTGAGTGAATGATGATGCGCATTTGCGAACCAACAACCTCCATCCATGCAGGAACAGCTTTCTCACCAAGTTCAGCACTTGCCACGATAAATGGTGTGAGATCGAGTGACTTTGGAAGAACATCGATGATGTCCATCGCAGATACGCGATATGAAGGAATGTTTACCTTCTTGCCATTAACAACGAAGTGTCCGTGACGAACTAGTTGGCGTGCCATGTCGCGGCTCTTTGCAAAGCCTGCGCGGAAGACGACGTTATCTAGACGAGTTTCAAGAAGTACAAGAAGGTTTTCACCAGTCTTGCCCTGCTTGCGGTTTGCTTCTTCGTAATATCCACGGAATTGCTTTTCAAGAACACCGTAAATACGTGCGCACTTTTGCTTTTCGCGCATCTGTAATAGGTATTCAGATTCCTTGGCACGACCACGACCATGTTGTCCAGGTGGATAAGGGCGTGATTCGATCGGACACTTTGGTCCATCGCACTTTGATCCCTTAAGGAATAGTTTTACTTTTTCGCGACGGCAACGCTTGCAGTCTGCTCCGGTATAACGAGCCATTTTCTATTCCTCCTTAAACTCTACGTGGTTTGGTTGGGCGACAGCCATTGTGTGGAGCAGGTGTTACATCAGAGATGGCACCAACTTCCAAACCAGCTGCTTGCAATGAACGGATTGCAGTTTCGCGTCCTGAACCAGGACCCTTAACGAAAACATCAACTTTCTTAAGTCCGTGCTCTTGTGCGCGACGAGCTGCTGATTCTGCTGCGAGCTGTGCGGCGAATGGAGTGGACTTACGTGAACCCTTGAAACCAACTTGGCCAGATGAAGCCCAAGAGATAACAGCGCCTGTTGTGTCAGTAATAGAGATGATTGTGTTATTGAAAGTGCTCTTAATGTAAGCATTTCCAACAGCAACATTCTTCTTTTCTTTCTTACGCGTTTTGACTTTGCCCTTTACAGGAGCAGCAGTCTTTGCTTTAGGAGCGGCCATTACTTAGTCACCTTCTTCTTACCTGCAATTGCTTTACGTGGACCCTTACGAGTACGTGCATTTGTATGTGTGCGCTGACCACGAACAGGAAGTCCCTTGCGGTGACGAATGCCTTGGTAGCTTTGAATTTCAACTTTGCGACGGATGTCACCGGAGATTTCACGGCGAAGATCGCCTTCAATCTTGAAGTTCGCCTCAATGTATTCGCGTAGCTTTGCAAGCTCAGGCTCTTGGAGATCCTTAACGCGAGTATCTGGACTAATGCCAGTTGCGGCTAATGTTTTTTGAGAACGGGTTAAACCCATTCCGAAGATATAGGTAAGTGCGACCTCTACACGCTTTTCACGTGGAAGATCGACACCAACAAGACGTGCCATGTTTATGCCATTTCTTTAATCCGGAAGGTCCTCCGTCATGCTGTTCTCTGGCCTACCGGTCCAGAGGTCTTGCTAATTAATTTCTAATTAGAAAGTCGCACAACGCGTTTTTTCGTTAGGGATTTATCCCTGACGTTGTTTGTGTCGCAAGTTTTCGCAGATAACCATGACACGACCTTTGCGTCGAATGACTTTGCACTTATCGCAAATCTTCTTAACGCTTGGTTGTACCTTCATTATTACTGCTCCTAATTACTTGTGACGGAAAACAATTCGACCTCGGGTGAGGTCATATGGACTTAATTCAACGATGACACGATCACCGGGCAAAATACGAATGTAGTTCTTTCGCATTTTTCCGCTGATGTGCCCAAGAATTTTGTGCCCATTCGTAAGCTCCACGCGAAACATCGCGTTAGGTAGTGCTTCAGCAACAGTGCCTTCGATTTCGATTGCACCATCTTTACTTGCCAAGCGTGTACCTACTTCTCTATTAATGCATGGAGTGCGAAGGTGCAGTCTAAAGGGAGTTCCCCTACTAAGGGAAATTAGGGGGAAATCCGAGGTTATACCCCTAATCTGAGTGGAAATCTTGATATTCGCGCATAGATTTTTCGAGGATTTTGGCGTTTTTCCCCGCCCTTGAGCCTAGGAAAGTAGTGAGCTGATCTCAACGCCAAGGCTGGCTAACTTAGCCCGACCCCCATCGATGGCGGTAAGAACAAAAGGTTTTCCATCAGGTGCAATCGCATATGAATTTTCAAAGTGCGCACCACGTGAATTATCTTGTGAAACAACTGTCCACTCATCTGCGAGTACACGAGTCTTTGCACTTCCACGAGTAATCATCGGTTCGATTGCCAGTGCGAAACCTGGAGTGATTTCTGGACCGTTGCCGGCCTTACCAAAGTTTAGAACATGCGGTTCTTGATGCATCTCTGTGCCAATTCCGTGGCCACCGTACTCTTGCAAAATTCCGTAACGACCTTGTGAATTTATGTATTGCTCGATTGCATAACCAATATCGCTTAAACGTGCGCCAGATTTTCCAGCTGCAATACCGCGCCACATTGACTCTTCGCAGACATCGAGCATTTTTTGATCTTCAGGATTAGCCTTTCCAACAATTACTGAAAAAGCAGCATCTCCATGCCACCCATTAATTATTGCTCCGCAATCGATAGAAACAACATCGCCATCTTCGATTATTCGATCGCCCGGAATACCGTGAACAATTTCTTCATTGAGTGAGATGCAAATTGTTGCGGGATAGCCGTGATAGCCCTTGAAGTTCGATGTTGCACCAGCGCGCTTTATGTTTGCAGCTGCTATTGCATCAATGGCATCAGTGCGCATTCCGACTTTTATTGATTCGCGCATTAAATCTAGAGTGTGGGCCACTAACAATCCTGCTTGTCGCATGATTTTTAACTCATCAAGGCTTTTAATTTGAATTGCCATGTGCGTACTACTTATTTGTTGCCGAGGGCGGTAATTG
>CAITAV010000100.1 GCA_903890345.1 uncultured Actinomycetes bacterium | reverse complement strand
TTGGACCCGAACTAGATCGAGTTAATGCTGCCAGGACGCGCGCATTAGTTTTAGAACTCTTATCTGAAAACAAAGAGTTCGCACCTGAGTTAGAGAGCTTTACCAAGCGAGTGAAATGGTGTGCGCCATCAAAGCGAAACCCAGGACTGCAAGAAGAGATGGTGCAGTGGACACTTCGTGAAGCAGAGTGGCTAGGCATTACAGGACAAGGTGTTATTTCTAAGTACGGTCAAGAGTTTTTAGCGGGCGCCGAACTAGAAATAATTAATACAGATCTTCCACAACCTGTTGATCACATCCTTATTCAAAGCGATAACACCGCAATTGCTCCAGGACCACTTGTCCACGATGTTGCTGCAGTACTAGCAATCATTGGTGATATCGAAAGCCGCGGTGGTGCAACTGTTTACAGATTTACTGACACAACTATTCGTCGCGGATTAGATCACGGTAAAACTGGTGATGAAATTATTGCTTTCTTGCGTAAGACTTCTAAGACTCCAATTCCACAACCACTGGAGTACTTAATTTCAGATGTTGCAAAGAAGCACGGGCGCCTGCGGGTTGGAAATACATCATCATTTATCCGTTGTGAAGATCCTGCACTCATCACTCAAATAATTAGTGATAAGCGTTTAGATATTTTATCTCTTCGCCGAATTGCACCTGAAGTAATGATCTGTGACATGGATGCACACGATGTAATGAATGTGTTGCGTAACGCTGGTTATCTTCCTGCTGCAGAATCAACTAACGGAATGTTGCTCACAGGACCACGTTCATCACGAGCGCAATCCAAGCCACGTCCACCCCGCATTATTGGTGAACTAGAAGTTCCAACTGATGCCGCACTCACTTCAGCGATACGCACAATTCGCGTTGGTGAAAAATCTAGTCACAAACAGAGCACGCTTCGTAATATTGCAAATAACGCACTCGGTGCATTACCGCGCACAACTGCAAATGAAACTCTAGATATTTTGCTCAAATACATTCAGGAACAACGTTCTCTCTCAATTGGTTATGCAGATAACAATGGAGCAGTTTCACATCGCATTATTGATCCACTCAAAATCTCTGCTGGTTCGCTGATTGCTCGCGATCACGGCACAGGCGAGATGCAGACATTTAGAATTCCGCGTATTACGGGGGTTGCACCGCTATGACAAGCGAGAAGCAAGGCGAATACGGCAGACTTAACCCTATGTTGGCAGCCCTTGAAGCTTTAGTGAAGTGCGAATCTCCTACTGAAGATCTCAATGCGTGCAACGACGTTGTTCGTTTAGCAAGTGATATTGCAACTCGCGTACTTGGAACTCCTGCAGAGATTCGCCAAATAGAAGGTCGCCCAGTTTTTTGGTGGGGCGCCGCGCAACCTGATGTTGTTTTACTCGCGCACTTAGACACAGTCTGGCCAATTGGTTCATTTGATCCATTGTGGGAAATCAAGGGCGATGTCCTTCGTGGTCCTGGAACATATGACATGAAGGCTGGATTTGTTCAAGCGCTCTTTGCACTTAAAGGAATTAGCGGATCTGTTGCACTGATCGGTACAACTGATGAAGAAACCGGAAGCCACGCATCACGTAAGTTAATTCAAGATGTGTCATCAAAGGCAAAGGCCGT
>CAITAV010000099.1 GCA_903890345.1 uncultured Actinomycetes bacterium | reverse complement strand
GCAAAAGTGTTTCGCGCGCACGCATCCAATTTCGATTTCCTTTAACCGTATTAATTTCACCATTGTGTGCGATAAAACGATAAGGATGAGCCAGCGGCCAAGATGGAAATGTATTAGTTGAAAAACGAGAGTGAACAAGTGCCAAAGGAGAAACAACTCTTTCATCACTGAGGTCAGGGAAGAACTCTTCTAATTGTCCTGTAGTAAGCATTCCCTTGTAGACAATAGTTTTAGAAGTAAGCGAAGGAAAGTAAATTGGCAAAGAGTGCTCTGCTCGCTTGCGTAGACAATAGGCAAGTCTGTCTAGCGTGATGCCTGATTCGTTATTCAAGCCAGAGATAAAGAGTTGCTCGAATCGTGGCATCACAGAGAGCGCGGTCTTACCTAAAGATGATGAATTTATTGGCAGCTCGCGCCACCCTAAAATCTTTAATCCTTCTTCTTCGGCTATTTTCGTAATCGAATCTTTAATGTCAGCACTGGGTTCAATGAAGCCAATGCCAGTTGCATAGGATCCTTCTGGTGGTAGATCAAAGGAGAGAACTGCTCGATAAAAAGCATCTGGAATGCAAATAAGAATTCCGGCGCCATCACCACTATCTGGTTCCGCGCCCGATGCTCCGCGGTGTTCTAGATTGCGAAGTGCGGTTAATCCCTTTGCGACAATCTCGTGCGTTGCGATTTTATTCAAGGTTGCAACCATTGCAACACCACAAGCATCATGCTCATTGGCAGGGTCGTATAACCCTTGTGCAATTGGATAGTTGGATTGCAAACTCATTTTTACAAAGACTCCAGTTGTCGAAATGTGTTCGGGACAACCTTGGCCCTGGTGAGTACTACGTGGAAAAGAATAGCAAGGAGTTGAGCATTTCCAATAGTGGAATTGGAACCTTAAATACCGCTGATATGCGCTAACTGCCCAATTCCAGCAGTAATTGCCATACCCGCGCAGCCGCCGAGCATTACTCGAATCGTTGGCTTAAGTACCTTTGATCCTGCTGTTCGTGCGCTAACAATTCCCGTAAAGAGCAAACCTGCCATCGTGAAACCAACAATGCTCCACGCTTTTGCACCCAGTGTTGGCGCAAATGCACCAAGGAAAGGAACTAGCCCACCCATTGTGAAACTTGCAGCAGATGCAACTGCAGCTTGCATAGGGCGTGCTTTCGTATGTGGGTGTTGTCCTAATTCATCGCGCAGGTGCGCAGCAAGTGCATCTTTTTCATGCATTGCTTTGGCAACTTGTTCTGCTAAATCCGAAGTTAATCCACGATCAATGTAAATCTGTTTAAGCTCCTGTAATTCACCCTCTGGGTCAATTGCTAAATGTTGTATTTCTAATAGTCGATCAGACTCTTCAACATCATTTTGTGAACGAACAGAAACATATTCACCAACTGCCATTGACATTGCACCGGCTGAAATACCTGCGATGCCTGCAGTAATTAAGAATCCATCAGCTTTGGCTGCCGCAACACCGATCATTAAAGATGCTGTAGACACAAGACCATCATTAGCACCAAGCACTGCGGCTCGAAGCCACCCGGCTCGATGAGTGCGATGCTCTAAATTGCGAGCATAAACATCTTCAAGGGCCATGTTTAAATCTTAGCCGAAGAGCGTCCCAATCGTAGGTAATTCACCAGTGCAAGCGTTGCAACAATTGCACTAATCCACACATTCACCCGCAGTCCAGCGATCGTATTAGCTTGGTCAATGCGAATGGTCTCGATGAATAAACGCCCAATGCTGTATAGCCCAACGTATGCACTAAAAACCTGGCCCGCAGCAAGTTTCTTACCCCACAGAATTAATGCAATTGCAACTACGCTGCACCAAATTAGTTCATATAAAAAAGTTGGATGAAATGTTCGAAATGTTGCATAACTAGTTGGACGCAACCCAACTGGAACATAGAGCGCCCATGGAAGATCAGTTGGGCGACCAAATAATTCGCCATTAAACCAATTTCCTAAACGCCCAACCGCCTGTGCGAACAATATTCCCGGAGCAAGCGCATCCAAGAAATATCCGAACGATGGTAACTCTTTCTTTTTCTGCTGAGACTTGTATGCAAAATATGCGGCGACTGCACCTAAGGAAATTGCGCCCCAGATACCTAATCCGCCTTGCCAAATTTTTAGTGCATCAACAGGATTGCCATTTTTGCCGAAGTATTGAGCCGGAGAAGTTATAACGTGATAAAGACGCCCGCCGATAATTCCAAAAGGAACTGCCCAGATCGCAACGTCAGCAACTACGTTTTCTAGATGGTCTCCATGATTCCTAAATCTTTTGTCACCGAGCCATACAGCAATAACGATTCCAGAAATAATGCACAGGGCGTAGAGATGGATGGTTAATGGACCGATTTCCAGAACCGAAATACTCGGCGTTGGAATCGATCTATTCAACGTTTTACTTTCCTTCTACGGCTTTAGCAAATGCTGCTGGATCGAAGTAATCTCCAAGATCGGCGCCAGACGTTGCACGGCGAATTTCTTTTCCGTTAACGAATACTGTTGGAGTTGAATTGATGTTCTTTTCTCCGCCAGATGCCGCCACGTTATTTACCCATTCTTTGTAATTCAGATTTTTTACACATTCGCCGTATTTCGCTGATGTTATATTCGCAAATTTACCCAATGCAATCAAATATTCTGTGGTGATAATTCCAGCATTTTCAGCAGGCAAGTTCTTATAGAAAGCCTTGTGGAATCCCAAGAACTTATTTTCATCCGATGCACACGCAGCCGCATTTGCTGCAAGGCTGGATTCTGGCCCTAGGAATGAAAGTGTATGAAATACAACTTTTGCTTTCTTATCTGTGATTAATTTTTCAATATAGTCACCATTGGTTTGTTCAAATCGCGCACATACTGGGCATTGAAAATCTTCCCAAATGTCAACAACAGGAACGCCTTTGACATCACCATTAAAAACAATTCCGTATCCATCAGCTTTCGAAACGCTAGATGGCAGAGCTGCTGAGGTATTTTCCTTATTACTTAAAACAGAGAAAATGGCACCCACTGCAACTACAAGCACCACCATTCCAATAACTAGATTGCGAGTTGTGTTATCTGGACCGTTTGGCGACTTAGATGACATGTACTTATTCTCCCTGTGATGGTTTCTTTTCGAGTGCAAACTTGGTTAAAGGGTAGCGAAGAAGATAGAGACCGCAGAGCGCTAAGCCTGTGTCACGCAAAATTTCTTCTAGATATCTGGTTTGGCTTGGATCAACGGTGCCACCTCCACCAAAGCAACCGCAATCAATGGATAGCCCACGTGCCCAAGCTTGTGCAATTGCAATAATGAATAGCACCATCAGTGCTGATCCAAATATCGCTGCGTATCTAATTGCTACGCCAATTATCAAGAGAATGCCTGCGCCAATTTCTAGCCATGGCAAAATTATTCCAAGAGCATTTGCTAACCAAATCGGAAGCACTTCATAAGCACGTACCGCCATCATGGATTTATCTGGTGAAAATGCCTTGAGGTATCCGGCAACTAATAAAACTCCGCCCAGAATCAGTCGGGCAAGCAATCCGATCCATGGTCGTGCTTTTTTCATCCTCTGCCCTCTCGAACACCTAGTGCTAATTGTTCAACGAGTGTGCGCACTGCTTTTATTCCCGAATCCAGAGAATCCGCGCTATTTAAAGCGTTAATAAAAGCAGAGCCCACGATGACCCCGTCGGCATAGCCGGCAACTTCTTTGGCATGTTCGCGGGTAGAAACTCCGAGGCCAACGGCAACAGGAATCTTGGTAACTTTTTTGATTCGATCAACTAAATCTTTAGCGCCTGATGAAATTCCTGTACGCGCACCAGTGACACCCATGAGGGAGGCTGCATATACGAATCCTGAACATTGCGCAGTAACTTTTTCCAATCGCGCATCAGTGGTACTTGGCGCTACTACAAATATTGAATTGATTTCCGATGAGTGAGTTGCGGTTGTCCAAGGCAGGGCTTCATCAACTGGTAGATCAGGAGTAATCACTCCAGAGCCAGAATTAGATGCGATTGATTTTGCAAATTTTTCGATTCCATATTTTTCGATTGGATTCCAGTACGTCATAACAACACTAGGTATTCCTCGAGCAGTTGCATGGGCAAGTGCTTCGAAAACTTCTTTCGCACCTGTGCCGGCTTCGAGAGAAGTATTTGCTGCTTCTTGAATTGTTGGACCATCCATCACAGGATCGCTGTAGGGAAATCCGATTTCGATTGCATCTACTCCTGCATCTGCAAATGCATCGATTACTGCCTTGCAACCTTCTTGAGTTGGGTATCCGGCAGGAATATACGCAATGAGTGCTGCTCTATTTTCGGATCTGGTTTTAGTAAATAGCTGATCTAACGGTGTTGTCATTACAGCGGGATTCCGAAATATTCTGCAGCAGTGACTACATCCTTATCACCACGACCTGAAAGATTAATCAACAAAGTTGCATCTTTTCCTAATTCGCGACCAACTTGAAGTGCACCGGCTAATGCGTGCGCCGTTTCAATTGCAGGGATGATTCCTTCTGTCTTGCACAACAATGAAAACGCATACATTGCTTCGGCATCAGTAATCGCGCGATACTCAGCACGACCAATTTCGCTGAGGTATGCGTGCTCAGGACCAACACCTGGATAATCTAAACCTGCTGAAATTGAGTGCGACTCTACTGTTTGCCCATTCTCATCTTGTAACAAGTATGAACGTGCTCCGTGTAGGACACCTGGTGTTCCACCCGTAATCGTTGCTGCGTGACGGCCAGTTTCAACACCATCTCCACCAGCTTCTAATCCGATTAAACGAACATCCTTATCTTTGATGAAATCATAAAAAATACCAATGGCATTTGATCCACCACCGACACATGCGAGAACTGCATCTGGCAGTTTTCCAGTGAGTTCTAATACTTGTGCACGTGCTTCTTCGCCAATAATTTTCTGGAAATCGCGAACCATAGTTGGAAATGGATGTGGTCCGGCTACTGTTCCGAAGAGGTAATTAGTTGTTTCGACATTTGTTACCCAATCGCGCATCGCTTCATTAATTGCATCTTTGAGAGTTTTTGATCCAGTTGTCACCGGAACAACTTCGGCGCCTAATAATTTCATTCGAACCACGTTGAGTGCTTGGCGCTTTGTATCTTCTTCGCCCATGTAAACAACACATTCAAGACCCATCAGCGCTGCTGCTGTTGCAGATGCAACGCCATGTTGGCCGGCCCCAGTCTCGGCAATAATTCGTTTCTTGCCAGATCGCTTTGCAAGAAGTGCTTGGCCTAAAACGTTATTTATCTTATGGCTTCCGGTGTGATTGAGATCTTCTCGCTTAAGAATTATTCGAGCGCCACCTGCATGTTCTGCGAATCTCTTGGCTTCAGTGATGATGCTTGGTCGACCAGAATATGTCTTATGCAAATGAGCAAGCTCAGCTAAAAATTCTGGATCTTTTTGCGCAGCATTGTGAGCGCTTTCAATTTCATCAAGTGCTCCGATAAGTGCTTCGGGAACATAACGACCACCGAACTGCCCAAAGTGTCCAGCTCTAATATCTGTCGATGATGTACTCATGTTCAAATCTTACTGTCGTCCCAGTAAATGGTGCACGGCGAATTCTGGGTCTCCTGCGCGTACTAACGCTTCGCCAACCAAGATTGCGTTGGCTCCGGAGTCCACGGCGAATTGCACATCGGCAGGGGTGGAAATTCCTGACTCTGCAATGCGAACCACATTCTTAGGTATACGTGGCAGTAGTTCTTTGAATGCAATGGAATCTACTTCGAGAGTCTTTAAGTTTCTGGAGTTAACTCCTAGCATTTCAGATGGAACATCTAAAGCAATTTCTAATTCATCCATGGTGTGAATTTCGACAATTGCATGCATACCTAACTCTTGCGTTAATGCCAAATAATCCAATAGTTGATTCTTTGAAAGAGCTGCAACTATTAGTAATACAAGATCTGCGCCATGTGCACGAGCTTCGAAGAATTGATACTCATCCACCATGAAATCTTTTCGCAAGATTGGTAGATCTATCGCCTTACGAACAGCATCTAAATCTTCTAACGAACCACCAAATCTGCGACGTTCCGTAAGAACACTTATGGCGCTTGCTCCCCCTTTTTCATATCGGGCAGCCAAAAGAGCTGGATCAGTAATTGGGGCAAGCGCACCTTTACTGGGTGATGATCGCTTAACTTCTGCAATCAAGGAAAGTTCATTGTTCTGAAAATTGAAAATATCGGCTCGCACAGGCGCAGCTTTTTCGACCGCTTCGAGAATCTGCGCCCGTGAAAGTTTTCTGGATTCTAAATCTTCCCTAACGCCTTCAATGATTGAATCAAGAACGCTCATGATT
>CAITAV010000098.1 GCA_903890345.1 uncultured Actinomycetes bacterium | reverse complement strand
TGCTTCAACTGCTGCTTTATCAGCTAAATTTTTCTCACCACGTCCAACCCACGGCGCTGCTGCAATTGCAGCAGTTTCGGTAACTCGAACGAGTTCGAGTGCAAGGTTGCGATCTGGATTCTGTGGAGTGCTCATCTTTTATTCACGTTCCACATCGGCGCCGAGTGCGCGCAATTGTTCTGCAAAATTCGGATAGCCACGATCAACGTGATAGGCACCTTCGATTGTTGTTTCACCTTCACTGACAAGGGCAGCTAAAACTAAACCAGCACCGGCTCTAATATCAGTTGCTTCAACTGGTGCGCCAGAGAGCTGTGAAATACCGTGAATGGAGGCGTGATGGCCATCGACAGTGACTTGAGCGCCTAAACGCGTTAATTCGTTAACGAACATAAAACGAGATTCAAATACATTTTCTGTGACTATTGCATCACCTGTTGCAATGGAATTAAGTGCAATCACCATCGGCAATAAATCTGTAGGAAAACCTGGATAAGGAAGCGTTGATACATCAATTGATTGCGGACGTGAATCCATGCGCACTCGAATTCCATCATCAGTACTTGTAATGATTGCGCCGGCAGAAGTTAATTTCTCCAGTGGTATCTCAAGATCTTGCGGACGGGCGCCATGAATTGTGATGTCACCTTTTGTCATTGCAGCAGCAAATGCCCATGTTCCGGTAATAATGCGATCAGCAATAGTGGCATGCGTTGCAGGATTTAACTTCTTAACTCCAACAATTGTTATTACAGGAGATCCCAAACCATCTATTTGCGCTCCCATTGAAATCAGAAATTCACCAAGATCGACGATGTCGGGTTCGCGAGCAGCATTTTCAATTGTTGTTTTTCCTTGAGCTAAAACGGCGGCTGTCATAATATTTTCGGTAGCACCAACGCTTGGGAAATCTAATTCGATTGCAGCACCAGTAAGTCCCTTTGGTGCTTCTGCAACAACATAGCCGTGTTCAATGTGTGCTTTTGCACCGAGTGCTTCCAAACCTTTAATGTGAAAATCTAAACCACGAGAACCAATTGCGTCCCCTCCAGGAAGTGCAACTTCTGCTTTACCTGTTCGTACAACGAGTGGACCAAGTACGTTAATTGATGCGCGCATTTTTCGAACTAAGTCATAGTCAGCGCGGTGTCCCGGAGTCTCTGGAACATTAATTTTTAACTCTGAACCGTTGCGCGAAACCGAGCAACCTAATCGTGTAAGCAAATCAGCCATGATGTCTACATCTGCGATATCTGGAACATTTGTAATCGTTGAGGTCCCAGGCGCCAAGAGCGAGGCCGCCATTAATTTAAGTACAGAATTTTTAGCACCAGTGATGTGGACTTCACCACGTAAGTTGGCGCCGCCCTGGACGCGAAAGCGATCATTCTGCGCCATCGCTTCACCTCCGCACCCGTGCCGCTGAAAACTCATACTTTGAGTGGTCACATCGTAACTCTCCTAATAGGCTCCACCCATGGTTCATTTAACGCGTATTTACACAAAGACAGGCGATGACGGCACTACCTCACTAGGAGATATGAGTCGTACATCCAAAAACGATCCTCGATTAGAAGCGTATGCCGATGTCGATGAAGCTAACTCATCCATTGGAGTTGTGCTCTCTACAGATGAAATCAGTGGTGACTTCCGTTCGCTACTTATTCGAATCCAAAATGACCTCTTTGATGTGGGCGCGGATTTGTGCACACCTGTAGTTGATGAACCAAAGATCGAACCACTACGCGTTGTTGAATCTCAAATTGCTTATCTTGAAACTCAGATTGATAAATTCAATGCTTTATTAGAACCACTCGAATCATTCATTCTTCCATCAGGAACTCCAGCGGCATCTCACTTACACGTTGCACGCACTGTTACTCGTCGTGCAGAGCGTCGTACATGGACAGCCATTCATGCATTTGGCGGCGGTGTAAATCCACTTACTGCAAAATATCTCAACCGCTTATCTGATTTGCTCTTTGTACTTGCTCGTGTAGCAAACAAAGAAATTGGAGATCAGCTGTGGGTACCAGGAGCTAATCGTTAACTAGCTGTAAAGAAGTTTCGATTGCTTAAATCTGGAATTGCATCGTGATGACAGCTCACAGCTATCCCGCTAGCTTTTATGTTATTCAGAATTTTTCCATCAGCGTCTCGATGTTTTATTCCACTGATTAACATGATGCTCTGAATAGTTTTTGCATTTGTTCCTTGCGAAACAGTCCGCAATGTTCCAAGAGTTGCCTCAATTTTGCCGGTCTTTAAATCAATACGCTCAAACGTAGAAGTGACCTCCCACCATGTGCATCTCGCGTCAGAGGCAACTGTTACCGCTCCGCATGCGAACTCATCACATTTACGTAAATCTGCTCTCAAGAAAACCTTTGCAGGGGTGTAGTTATCTGATGATTCACACTCCAATTGCGAAGCGGTTGGAATCTTTGCAAAAACTTCACCATTTTGCGTGAAGCCTGAAGGTGGCCACGCTTTACCGAAACACACAACTGGTTGTAGTGGCGGAAGCTTCTTCTTTTTCTTCTTCTTTACAACTTTTTTCTTCTTCACAACCGGCTTCTTCGTAGCTGGCTTTTTTGTCTCCGAAGCCGTGGTTTTCGAAGTTGGCTTAGGAGTGGCAGTTGGCGAAGCAGCGATTGCCGATGTAGTTGAAAGTGCCATAACTGAGATCAAAAATACTGTGACAAATTTCTTCAATCTCTGCTCCATTTGAATGTTCGGATTGCCAAGAAAATTCCTGCGACTAACCACGCCATCAAGATCAAAAATGTGCGCTGCGTT
The DNA here is from genome assembly GCA_903890345.1 of uncultured Actinomycetes bacterium. Classification (GTDB taxonomy): domain Bacteria; phylum Actinomycetota; class Actinomycetes; order Nanopelagicales; family Nanopelagicaceae; genus Planktophila. The sequence continues at coordinate 4,224 of CAITAV010000098.1, read as the reverse complement.
TCCCAGGTACCCGCAACTTCGCGCACTGCAAATGAATCAGGAAGGAAGACTGATCGCATTCCCTGAGTCATCCACTTAAGGGGAAATATTGCTGCAACTTGCTGCATCCATCCAGGTAAATCAGTAAAGACGAAGAAAACTCCGCTAAAGAATTGAAGAACAATAACTACAGGTGAAACCACAGCAGATGCACCACGACCACTCTTAGGTACTGCTGCAAATGCGATACCAAGCGCCGTTGATGCAGCGCTTCCCAAAATTATTAGCCAGGTAAATGTGAGCCATTTATATGGATCCGTTGGCAACTCCACGCCAAAGAAAATCATTCCTGCAGCAAGGAGTAAAACAACCTGGATTGCCATGCTGACGAAGACCAAAATAGATTTACCAATGAAGTAACTCGCAACATGCATTGGAGTTCCACGCAGACGTTTGAGCGATCCAAATTCACGCTCCATAGGAATAATGATTGCTAACTGCTGAAAACCTGTATTTACAAGACCCGATGCAATCATTCCGGCTACAAAGTATTGGCTAAATGTGACACCTTCTGCCAGCGTAGTTTTAAAGACAGAACCAAATATTGCCAAGAGAATTATTGGAAACGCGAGTGTGAATACAACTGATTCACGTTGGCGCATAAATTGGCGAATTTCTAATCCACCTCGTGCAACGCCTAGTGCGATTGTTGTCGGCAAAGATTTCTGCGTACTCACTATTTTTCTCCGATCATGGAGAGATAGATATCTTCAAGAGATGGACGCAGAACCTGTAACTCTGGAACTTCTCCCGGAAATTGGGCAGATAATCTCTTAACAACTTCTGTGGGGTTATCAGTCATCTCTTCCTGGATCACACCATTAGATTTCCACTGAACCCGTGCTTTTGCAGTCGCACGTCCACCTAATTGTGCGGGCGTTGAAACTTCAAGAATCTTTCCACGCGTAATGACTGCAACGCGATCTGCTAATGCTTCGGCTTCATCAAGATAGTGCGTAGTTAGCAGAATAGTTGTGCCACCTTTACGCAAGCTTTCAATCAGTAACCAAAAGGCACGGCGTGCTTCTGGATCAAATCCCGTAGTTGGTTCATCAAGAAATAAGAGTTCGGGGGATCCGATAATTCCAAGTCCAACATCTAATCGCCGACGTTGACCGCCAGATAACGTGCGGATCAGAGCGTCACGTTTTTCATCTAGACCAACAGAATTAATCACTTCATCGGTATCACGCGGCGCAGAGTAATACTTAGCAAAGTGCGAGAGAGTTTCGATCACCGTGAGATCTCCTGCATCTGCAGTTGATTGCAAAACAATTCCAATGCGATTTCGCCATATGCGTGCCTGAACGCCACGTTGTGATGGATCAAATCCAAGTACAGAAATAGATCCAGAATCTGCTTTTCTAAATCCTTCGAGAATTTCTACAGTTGTTGTTTTACCTGCGCCATTTGGACCAAGGAGCGCGAAGATTTCACCTTGGGCGATAGTGAGATCTATGCCATCTACGGCTTTGGTATCCGCGTAAGACTTGTGTAATCCTTGAACTTCAATGACGTTCATATGGCTACCTTGCCACAATTTAGAGGAAAGTGCGAGAAAATAAAGACATGAGCCCGCGTAAGAATTATCCTAAAAATAAGCGGCCGAAGAGTGATGATCGCGACATCGCAACTTCTAATCAAACTATTGAAGAACACACAGAAGGTTCATATGTTGTTCGCAAGATCACAGGTTCAACATCAAATAAACCATATCGATGTCCTGGCTGTGATCAAATGATTCCGATGGCAACACCACACACTGTTGCATGGCTAGAAGGTGATGAAGAAGGGCGACGTCATTGGCACAACGCATGCTGGTCAAAACGTGGCGACAGAAAACCACGTACTGAACGAACTAGAAATGCACCCAGATATTAGTTTTGGGTTATTAATTAACCGAAACGACCATTTAACAACTTAGTTAATTTAATAATTAACTTGTCATTTCCAGCAGTGCGCTTAAAGCTAGTAAACGCAATTGGTAGTTGAAAACGTGCGCGCACAATTGTTCGGGCATATGTAAATTCTAGAATTCCCTCAGGTCCGTGAATACGTCCGTATCCACTATCTTTCACGCCACCAAATGGAACAGATGCCACTGCAGCAAATGAAATCGTGGAGTTAATAGCCACCATTCCACAGTGCAGTTGGGCTGCAATTTTCTTACCTTGGCGCTTTGACCAGACTGACGCGCCTAGTCCATACCGTGATGCATTGGAAAGAATGATTGCTTCATCCACGTTCTTCACACGATTAATAACAATCGTTGGCCCAAAAGTTTCATCCTGCATTGCAGTTGAATCTTCCGGAACATCAACCAAAATAACTGGCTCGACGTATGGATCCTTAACTGATTTAGCGTTGCCATAGATTGCGCGGCCACCACTTTTAATTGCATCTTTAATATGGGATTCAATAATTTCTAATTGTTTTGGCATAGTTGCAGGGCCGTAGTTTCCAACGCCAGGCTCGCCAGGTTTAATGTTTTTTACTGCATCCAACATCGCTGCAATGAATTCATCTGCAACGCTTTCAACGACATAAACACGTTCAGCGCCAATACAAGTTTGCCCACCATTAGACATGGAAGACCAGATTGAGTTTTCGGCAGCACGCTTGATGTCCGCATCCGCTGCGACGATGACTGGATCTTTTCCACCGCATTCAAGAACCACAGGAGTCATAGTTTTCGCACACGTTGCAGCGACAACCATTGCTGTTTTAGTAGATCCTGTAAAAGCTAATTTATCTACGTGCGCTTCGCAGAGTGCGCGACCCGTATCACCAAGACCCGTAACGCAGAGAAAAATATTTGAAAATGGCGCAACTTCTGCAAATGTACGAGCAAGCCACACACCAACACCGGGCGTGAATTCACTTGGTTTAAATACAACTGTGTTTCCAGCAGCGAGTGCGTAAGCAATAGATCCCATTGGAGTAAAAATTGGATAGTTCCACGGACCAATGACACCAACAACTCCCACTGGAGAGCGTTCAACAGTTGCTGACATGTTTGCCATTACTGCGCCAGGTGATCTATGCGATGTACGCATTACTTCTTGTGCATGACGCGCGGCCCACGCAAGGTGACCTGCAGCAAGGGATGCTTCAAGTTTTGCATCACTTACTGGCTTTCCTGTCTCCATTGAAATAAGTGCGGTGCACTCTTCAACGCGCTCCATTAATAATTTGCTCCACGCTAATAAAACTTTCCTGCGTCCACGAAAACCAAGTGCAACCCACTTATCTGATGCAATGCGAGCTTGAGCAACTGCGACTCGAACATCTGCATCGGAATGGATTGGAAAAGTTCCAATGGCGTCGCCAGTTACTGGGTAATGTGAATCAAAGGTCTTTGAACGTGTAGGCATCTGCAAAGAATAGTCGCCGAGTAATCTCGTTGCTAGATAAGATAGCGAACATGCCAGAATTAATACGCCCGAGCACTGTTTTGCCCGCTGTGCGTACCCCATTTATTGTGCGAACTGAAGATGGCATTGATCTTGTAGGTGAAATCGCTAGACCAATCGAAAAATCAACAGGTTCGATTCTGGCACTTCATCCGCTTCCAACTGCCGGGGGCATGATGGATAGCCACGTCTATAAGAAAGGTGCAAATAGATTGCCAGCAATGGCTGGAATAAATGTTGTTCGCTTTAATACTCGCGGCACTACAAGTGAAGCAGGAACAAGTTCTGGACTCTTTGATAACGCCGTATCCGAGCGCCTTGATGTTGAAGCAATGATTAATTACTGCTTTGATGAGTTGAAGTTAGACAATCTCTGGATTGTTGGTTGGTCATTTGGAACAGATCTTGCACTTAAATTTGCCCACGATAAGAGAGTTAAAGGTTTAATTCTGTTAAGTCCGCCACTTCGCTTTTCAACAGATGAAGATTTGCAGTGGTGGAGTACAGATGGGCGTCCAGTTATTGCCCTTGTTCCAGAACACGATGAATATCTAAAACCGGATGCGGCTATAGAAAGATTTGCACCGCTTAAGCAGATAACAATTATTCCAGTCGAAGATGCCAAACATCTTTGGGTAGGCGAACCAGCTGTGTATAGAGTGCTCAGTGAAATTACAAAAGTTATTGCGCCCGATCACTTGCCGTTACCAGAAGAGTTTTAAGAGTTATCCGCCCGAGGATAAACAACTTCATCCAGAATTAAGATAATTGC
>CAITAV010000097.1 GCA_903890345.1 uncultured Actinomycetes bacterium | reverse complement strand
TCATGCAGCGAGCGCTCTGAGAACCACACATCGAAGTGAGTTCCAAAATTATCAAGTACGCGTTTTTGATCACCAAGTTGCCACTTATAACCACGTTCACGAAATTCATTGACACGCTCTGGTTCGGGCAATGAAATCAGTTTTGAATCTTCTGCAACTAGCGTTGCTGCAATATCGCCAATATATTGACCTTGATAACCATCTTCTGGAATTGCTTTGCCAAGTGCTGCGGCTTCAAGGGATGCTCCAAATAAATCCATTTGGTTTCCGCGATCGTTTACATAAAATTCACGGGCAACATCGGCACCTGCTGCACTGAGTACACGGCCAAGTGCGTCACCCACTGCTGCCCAACGTGTGTGACCAAGATGAAGTGGACCCGTTGGATTTGCACTGATGAATTCAAGATTGATCCGCACACCTTTAAGGCCAGTGCTATGACCATATTGTGATTGCGCATTTATAATTGTGCGTACGAGTTCTGCTTGGCTTGCTCTATTTAATGTGATGTTAAGAAATCCTGGTCCTGCGATATCAACTTTTGAAATCTCTGGAATCACTGCCAAATTTGATTGCAAAATGGTTGCAACTTCTCGTGGATTTTTTCCTGATGGCTTTGCTAATTGCAGCGCAATAGAAGTTGCATAATCACCATGCTCGCGATTCTTTGGACGCTCCAGTGCGATTGTTTCCGGAAGCTCAGTACTAATCTCTTTAGGTAATTGCCCTGATGAAATAGCTGCCAAGATCGCCGTGCGGATATGGGCGGAAATCTGCTCCGAAAGGGAGATTTCTGAGCTGCTCATCTGCCAAAGGCTACCGTTTACGCGTGCGCTCTCGCTTTGTTACCGAATTGTTATTTCAGATTGATCCACCTGAGCGTGGCCGGGGTGTGACCTTTCTGGGCTTAACGGATAACCTCGCCGATGGTTCTACCCCCCTTTAATGGTTGGAACAGTTTCAACCAGGGGCGTTCCACCTTTCGAAAGGTAATTAATCTATGGCAAAGCGCCGCTTAGCGATTACTGCAGCACTTGCTGCATTTGCAATCGTATTAACAGGTTGCTCATCGAGCGACAAGGCTGCTGACGGTTTCGTCGGTGTAATTCTTCCAGATGCTGCTTCATCAGCTCGCTGGGAAACTGCTGACCGCGGATTCCTACAAGCTGCATTTGATGCTGCTGGTGTAAAAGTAGATATCCAGAATGCAAATGGCGATAAGGCCGCATTCCAGACAATCGCTGATCAAATGCTTTCAGCAGGTGCAAAGGTTCTCATCATGGTGAACCTAGATTCAGATTCAGCTAAGGCTGTTCAGGATAAGGCTGCTGCACAAGGCGTTCCAACAATTGACTACGACCGCCTAACACTTGGTGGTTCAGCTTCTTACTACGTTTCATTTGATAATGAAGCAGTAGGCAAGCTACAAGGTGAAGGTATTCAGGCATGTCTCGAAGCTGCTGGTAAGAAGACAGCACGCATCGTTTACCTAAACGGTTCACCAACTGATAACAACGCAACTCTTTTCAAGGCTGGATACGATTCAGTACTCCGTCCATTGATCGATTCAAAGGCTTACACATTGGTCGACGATCAAGCTGTCCCAGACTGGGATAACGCAAAGGGTGGAGTTATTTTCGAACAGCAACTTTCAAAGGCTGGCGGAAAGCTTGACGCTGTAGTTTCAGCTAACGAAGGCCTTGGCCTTGCAGCTGTCGCTGTTCTTAAGAAGAACAACCTCAACGGAAAGACTTGCGTATCTGGACAAGATGC
>CAITAV010000096.1 GCA_903890345.1 uncultured Actinomycetes bacterium | reverse complement strand
AGTAGCCCACTGCATCAGTGCTGCATCGATAATTGCCAAAGTAACTCGTGATCGCATTATGCGAGAGTTAGATACTACGTTTCCAGAATATGGTTTTGCCAAGCACAAGGGCTATATCACCGCTGCTCACACCAAAGCCCTCAACTCACATGGCCCGTGCATAGAACATAGACGTTCATTTTCAAACGTTGCAGCCCTTATCAACAAGAAGGCGTAATTCACACACTCTGTAAGTAAGTGCAAAGCAGTCGTTCTGCATATTTACTCTGTGCGGATTATGAATGCATCCACAAAAAAGAAGAGCAGTAATCAAAGTATCGGCGCTTTTGGCGAAGAGAAAGTATCTGAATATTTACTTGCACACGGCTATGAAATAATTGAAAGAAACTGGCGCATCCGAGAAGGCGAAATAGATATCGTCGCGCTATCGACCAAAGGAGTCTTCTCCTTCATCGAAGTAAAAACTCGATCATCAGTGGCATTTGGTCATCCATTTGAAGCTATCAATAATGAAAAAGCACATCGCATGCAGCGCTTGGCACTTGCGTGGCTTGCAACTCACAAGTGTTTTGGATGTGATTACGCCATCGATGTAGCCGCGGTACTAATCGCAGCAGATGGAACATTTAGCATTGAATATCGCGCTGGTGTGCTCTGAGTCTGGGTCAGTGTTACGCGATTGCCTTGCAAGGCTTGTCAGGTTCATTAGTAACGGTTGAAGCAGACATTGCAGATGGTTTACCTATGTATGCACTCTTGGGATTACCCGATACCGCACTCTCTGAATCACGCGATCGAGTACGTGCAGCTCTTGTTAATTGCATGGAAACATGGCCAAATAAAAAAGTAACAGTCTCCCTTTCTCCTGCCTGGTTACCCAAGAGTGGATCTAGTTTTGATTTATCCATCGCAATTGCGTTGCTTGCAGCTAACGGAACAATCCCAAATGAAACTCACGCCGATACTGTTTTTCTTGGAGAACTCGCACTCGATGGCGCTATCCGATCTATTCGCGGAGTGCTGCCTTCACTTATGGCCGCTTACAGCGCCGGGGTATTAACCGCAGTTGTTCCACTTGAAAATTTAGCCGAAGCAGAACTTATGACTCACATGAAAATAATTGGGATGTCACATTTAAAAGAGGTTTTGCGTTGGTTGCGAACAGGAACGCGAGAAGAACATCCCGAATTAGATCTGCACTTTGATGTTGATGATATGTATGATTTTTCGGACGTGGCAGGACAACCACAAGCACGTCGCGCGGCTGAAATCGCAGCAACTGGTGGCCATCACTTATTACTTATTGGGCCACCTGGTGCTGGCAAAACTATGATCGCCGATCGAATCCCAACGATTTTGCCGCCACTAACAATTGATCAGGCGCTAGAAGTGACAGCAGTGCATTCAATTGCAGGAGCCCTGACATCTCGATCACCACTTTCACTAACTGCACCGATCGTTGCTCCACATCACAGTGCAACGCGCGTTGCAATGGTCGGCGGCGGTTCGCACGTCATCAGACCGGGTGCATGTTCGCTGGCGCACCATGGAGTTTTATTCATTGATGAAGCACCTGAATGTGGTCCTGGAATATTAGATGCGCTCCGCCAGCCACTTGAATCAGGAACAATTTCAATTGCACGCTCTATTGGAAATATGACATTTCCTGCTCGCTTTTTATTAGTTCTTGCAGCAAATCCATGTCCATGTGGAAAGTTCGCAGGACGTGGCAGGGGATGCACATGCACATCAATTCAGGTGCGTAGGTACTTAGGAAAACTATCTGGTCCGCTCATGGATCGAATTGATTTGCGCGTTCAAGTAGATCCCGTTGGCCGCGTAGACATGGCGCGGACAGAACTTGGTGAATCCAGTGCAGTTATTCGAGAACGTGTCATCACAGCCCGCGAAATTGCTGCAACTCGATTTGTTAATGAAACATGGAAAGTGAATTCTCAAATCCCTTCACGTGCACTGCGAACCACGTATCAAAGCGAGAAAAGCGCCATGAATTTTTTGCATGACGAACTTGATCGTGAACATTTAACAGCCCGTGGTCTACATAAAGTTATGCGCGTTTCTTGGACGCTTGCGGATATGAAAGGCCACTCACGTCCCACTTTGGAAGATGTGCAGGAAGCACATGGATTACGAGAAGGGATAGAAATGTGAGCACAGAAATTGAGGCACGTGCCAGATTATTCGATGCAATCGAAGGGGGCGCAGCATTTTGGTCCCGAGAAATTAATGAACACGGGGCACGAGCAGTTGTAGAAAAGATTATTGGCAAAGGTTATGACCCAATCAAATACGAGCGAGTCATCACAAGAGTCTGCTCAACTTCGGCAGAACAGATATTGGAAAAAATAGGGGCAACTGGTTCGGAATTCATTTACCCAACTAATGATGATTGGCCAGACACACTTGAAGATTTAGCATGCCCACCAATTGCACTAATCGTTCGAGGTGATATTTCCTTACTGAAAAGTTCGCAATTAGCCATCGTTGGAACACGCAATCCAACTCACTATGGGGTTCGAGTTGCGGGGGATTTTGCAGCAGGTTTTGTTGATCGAGGTTGGTGCATAACAAGTGGTGGTGCCTACGGAATTGATGCCGCCGCCCACAAAGGAGCACTCATCGCTGAAGGTTCAACGATTGCAGTTTTGGCTGCTGGAATTGATATTAACTATCCAGCTGGACATGCTCGCTTGTTCGCAGAAATTTTAGAAGCAGGTGCAATTGTCACAGAAGTAATGCCGGGAGTTAATGCGATTCCTTCTCGTTTTCTTACTCGCAATAGATTAATTGCAGCACTATCCAATGCAACTTTAGTTGTGGAAGCTGCATTTAGAAGTGGATCACTTCGAACCGCCAGAGATGCTGCAGAGTTATTAAGACCTGTGATGGCAATTCCGGGTCCTATTAATTCTCCAACGAGTGAAGGATGTCATCGGTTAATTGGAGAGCGAGCAGCAGAAATCGTGACTTCCGTTGCAGATGCGGTTGAGTTTTTAAGTATTTAGGTTTAAACCTCTCGTGATGAGAGAATACGTCTATGAGTGATTTCCATTCGGGCTTCGTCGCTATTGTCGGCCGCCCAAACGCAGGTAAATCAACTCTGATCAATGCATTAGTCGGAAGCAAGATTGCTATTACTTCTCACCATCCAAATACAACGCGTCATGCAATCCGCGGAATTCTCAACGGCCCCGATTTTCAAGCAGTGTTGGTAGATACACCTGGCGTACATAAACCAAAGACTTTACTTGGACAGCGTCTGAACGCTGTTGTGGATCACAGCATGGATTCAGTTGATGCAATCATTATGTGCTTGCCAGCCGATGAAGAATCTGGCGCAGGTGATGTGTTTATTGCAGCAGAAATTGCAAAGCATCCAAGGGCAAAGAAAATTGCCGTTATTACCAAGACGGATCTCATGTCTAAGAAATCTCTTGCCAATCGCTTAGTTGGCATTAGCGATTTAGCAAAAGGTTTTGTGTGGGATGAAATCATTCCTGTATCGGCCGCAATTCACGAACAGATAGATTTATTAGCGGAATTAATTAGCAAGACTCTTCCTGAAGGACCTGCGTTTTATCCAACTGATATTAAAAGTGATCAAGAGCAAGGTCAGATTATTTGCGAACTAATCCGCGAGGCGGCGCTGCGTGATGCTTTGCAAGAGTTGCCACACTCAATCATGGTGACCATCGATGAGATGTCAGAGCGAGAAGAAAAAGGCAGTCGCCCATTTTTTGATATTCACGCAACTATTCATGTTGAACGCGATTCACAGCGTGCCATTGTGCTCGGACATCAAGGTTCGCGGTTAAAAGACATCGGAACTCGTGCGCGGGCGGATATCGAACGCGCCATCGGTGCCAAGGTTTTTCTTGGATTACACATAAAAGTTTCTAAAGAGTGGCAACGCGATTCTAAGATGTTAGAAAAGTTAGGTTTTGGGGAAAACTAAACGTTGACCGTTGGTTTGCGGCTTGCAAAGTAAGAGCCAACCAAAACCATAGGCAGTCCAACCATAATTCCGAGAGTAATTGGTTCTGACAAAATAATTACGCCAAGCACAACTGCAAATGCGGTGTTGATGTAAGTAACAAGTGATGCTCTAGCCGGACCAATATCTGCCATAACTGTAAAGAAGATAACGAAGGCAAGGGCTGTACACAGAACACCAAGACCAATAATGCTCAACACGGCATTTGTTGGGATTGCAGTCGTTGGCCATTGCGCATATGCGAAGGGTGCGAAGAAGAGCGCAGAAATTGCCATAGCAACACCGTTGAGTGCGATTCCCGAAACACCAGGTAACTTTTGAGTGATCATGTTGACTGCATAGGCGTACAACATTGCGGCGAGCAAAACCATCGCAATAGATTTAATAGAACTATTGCCGGT
>CAITAV010000095.1 GCA_903890345.1 uncultured Actinomycetes bacterium | reverse complement strand
GATGGCCATTCGTAAGCGCGATTTGCCAGAGCAGATAATCCTTCGCTAATCTTTGCCTCGTTCCGGCGAGGGTTTTTAACTTCCGTTATCGACGGTGCAGGTAAATGCTCCTGCTGGGACTTTTGTGAAGTAACCGAAAGTTTTACCTAACAGGGAGAAATTAAAATGGCTGAGATCACCATCAACGGAATTCGTCGTACTGAATTCGGTAAAGGCGCATCACGTCGTGCACGTCGCGATGGATTAGTTCCAGCTGTGATCTACGGTCACGGAGAGAAGCCATCTCACATAACTCTTCCAGCACGCGAATTAGGCGTTGCTCTTAAAACTTCAAACGTACTTCTAGACATTGTTGTAGATGGTAAAACCGAACTCACACTTCCTAAGGCAATTGTTCGCCATCCAATTAAATTAACTCTTGATCACATTGACCTTGTTATCGTCCGTCGTGGTGAAAAAGTTGTTGTATCAGTTCCTGTTCACGCAACCGGCGAATACGATCGCGATGGAATTCTTGAGCACGTTAACAACACAATTGAAGTTGAGACAGAAGCAACTTCTATTCCTTCTCACCTTGACCTTGATATCGCAGGTTTGGTTGCGGGTACATCTAAGTACGCAGCAGATGTAATTCTTCCAGCAGGCGTTGTACTTATTTCTGATCCTAAGATGATCGTGGTTCACCTTTCAGAGCGTTCAACAGCAGTTGAAGAAGTTGTTGTTCCTGCAGCAGATGCTGCTGCTCCAGCTGAAGGCGCACCTGCAGCAGATGCTTCTGCCGAGAAGAAGGATGCTTAACCACTAACCTTTAGACATGGTTTGGTTAGTAATTGGACTCGGTAACCCGGGTCCAGAATATGCAGCAACTCGCCACAATGTTGGCCAGATGGTTGTTGACGAACTAGCCAAACGTTACAAAGTTAAATGGTCTTCACATAAATCACGCAATGATGTTGCTGCTTTCAAAATTGGCGTGGGCGAGAATGCGCAATCGGTAATCGTTGCAAAATCGAAGAGTTATATGAATGAAACTGGCGGACCTGCTAAAGCGCTTGCATCTTTTTATAAAGTAGAACCTGATCACATTATTGCTTTGCATGATGAATTAGATATTGCATATTCAACAATTCGTTCAAAACTAGCTGGTGGCGATAATGGCCATAATGGTCTGAAATCTATGACATCTGCTTTTGGTAGCGCTGATTACTTCAGAGTCCGCTTAGGAATCGGTCGTCCAATGGGGTCACAGGATCCTGCAGACTTTGTATTAAAGGCATTTTCAGTTGCTGAGAAAAAAACTTTGCCAGAATTTATCGATCGTGGATGCGATGTAGTTGAGTCATTAATTACTAACGGTCTAGAAGAAACACAATCACGCTTTAACAGCTAAGAATCAACCTGTATTTCGCAGGCCTGCTGCAACACCATTTATTGTTAACAAGAGTGCGCGCTGCAAGAGTGGGTCGACTTCACCATCATGATCACGCACACGCTCGAGCAAATTGACTTGAAGCAAGTGCAAAGGCGCAAGGTAGGCATCGCGCACCTGAAGAGTGCGAGCCAAAATTTGCTGATCACCCAAGAGAGAGTCTTTCTTGGTCACCTTAAGAATTTCTTCGCAGGTTAATTTAAACTCTTCTTCAATGACATCTAAGAAGTGATGCAACTCTTTAGGAACAAGTGCTTGTACATAACGCTTTGCTATCTCTAAATCCGTCTTGGCCAAGGTCATTTCAACGTTGCTAATAAATGTGTGGAAGAAGTGCCAGTTCGAAAGCATCTCTTGAATGACATCTGATTTACCTGCTTCACGTGCTGCTTTTAATCCGCTTCCAACGCCAAACCAACCAGGAACAATCTGGCGAGATTGAGTCCAACCAAATACCCACGGAATCGCACGCAAACTATCTAATCCGCCAGCGGCGTCAGGGCGCCTTGAAGGTCTGGAACCCAACATCATTTCACCGAGTTGTTCAACGGGAGTTGATGCATAGAAATACGCAGGTAAATCTGGATGATCAATTAATGAGCGGTAGCGAGTAAAAGAATTTTCACTGATGAGTTCCATGCACGAATTCCACTTATCCAAACTCTCTTGGCTTTGACGTGGCGCGCGGTTGAGAACTGTGGCTTCAAGGGATGCTGCAAGCATTAATTCAATGTTTTCACGAGCAAGAGATGGCAACGCATACTTATCGCTAATGACTTCGCCCTGTTCAGTCATTTTAATTTGTCCATCAATTGATCCCCATGGCAGAGCAACGAGTGCGTCATAGGTTGGGCCACCACCGCGACCAACAGAACCACCGCGACCATGAAATAGTCGCAACCTAACGCCGTACTTGATCGCAACATCGCGCAATTTACGTTGTGCTCGATGAATTTCCCATTGGCTTGTTGCAATACCCGCATCCTTATTTGAATCGGAATAACCCAACATAATTTCTTGCAAGTTTCCACGGAGCTCGACGATCTTTCTATAGCCAGGATCACTGAGAAGAGTTTCCAAAATTTCACCAGCGGCTCGTAATTCGGCAACAGTTTCAAGCAGTGGAGCAAAACCAATTACCGCTGTGTTCGCAGATAGATTTACAAGTCCGGCTTGTTTAGCTAAAACAACTGCGGCTAATAAATCATCAGAACCCTTTGTCATGGAAACTATGTAGGTTTCAATGGATTCTGGTCCAAAGCGTTTAACGATTTCAAAGATAGCTTTAAAAGTATCGAGAGTTTTTTGAGCACGTTCATCACACTTCCCAAAATCTAAGTTCTTTGATGACGCAAGCTCACTTGCAAGCACAGCGAAACGCTCTTGATGATTCTTGCTCTTATATGAATCACCCAATGCAAAAGCGAGTGTGTGGTGATGTGCATCAGAGTGCTCACGAACGTCAAGAGTTGCATGTGTAAGACCAAAGGCTGAAACCGTGCGCATTGTTCGCTCAAGTAATCCAGTTGCCATTAGTTCACCGCGATTTTCCAGTAATGAATCGCGCATCAAAGCAAGGTCTGCCAGTAGTTCTGCGGTGCTGTTGTAATCGCGATGTGCAACGTGTGCGCCACCTGAAGCATGACGATTACGAGTAAAACCAAGACGATGCACAATTGCAGTCGCCTTCAAGCGATATGGCTCTTGAACATTTAAACGCTTAAAGCGCTCTTCAAACTCTGGAATATGTTTCAGATCTTCTTCTACAGAATCTAGTAGCGCTTTGTTCACACCAGTAATCCGGGTAGAAACAGAGAGCATCTGACGTAATTCATCCATTGCTGCAATAGTCACTCGAATAGCATGACCAACCTGTAACAACATTGCAGACTCTGTAATTGATGCTGTGATATTTGGATTGCCATCACGGTCTCCACCAATCCAACTTCCGAAAGAAATCGGACGAGCATCAAGTGGAAGATCTACACCGATTCGTCTAATTTCACTTTTAAAGTCACTGAGTACTTCAGGAATGGTTAATTTAAATAAATCATCGAGGTAATACAG
>CAITAV010000094.1 GCA_903890345.1 uncultured Actinomycetes bacterium | reverse complement strand
GAGAATTGCTCCACCAGATTCTGCTTTCCACTGCCAAACTTTCTTAACAAATTCTTCGCGCCCAAGATCGTGACGAGATTTACCTTCTGCAGCGAGTTGTTTTTCTACAACGTTTTGTGTGGCAATACCAGCGTGATCCATTCCAGGTAACCACAACGCTTCAAAACCTTTCATTCGCTTCATGCGAATAAGTGCGTCTTGCAATGTGTGATCGAGTGCGTGACCGATATGTAAAACACCAGTTACGTTCGGTGGTGGAATAACAATTGTGTACGGCGGTTTATCTGATTTTGCGTCCGCTGTGAAATAGCCAGCCTTCATCCACTTTTCATACAGTGGCGCTTCGATATCGGCCGGTACAAAGGTCGATGCGAGTTCGCGGTCTGACTGACTCATGTGGAGCAGTCTAGATTATGCGCTCTTCTCTTCTTGACCTTTATCGCGACGTGCACCCCGTTTAGGAATGTCACCTGTGCGAGCAATCAAAGTTGGAGCGCCACCATCACTAATGCAATCGTGGGTCAAAATCACCTTTGCAATATCTGCGCGACTTGGAACGTCATACATCACACCAAGTAGAACGCTTTCCAGAATTGCGCGTAGCCCACGAGCACCTGTTCCGCGCTTGAGTGCAAGCTCGGCGATCGCATCGAGTGCATCCGGTGTGATTTCGAGTTCTACATCATCGATATCAAAGAGTCGCTGATATTGCTTTACAAGAGCATTCTTTGGTTCGGTAAGAATCTGCATGAGCGCTGGCTTATCTAGGTTTTCAACGCTAGTGATAACTGGAAGACGACCAATGAATTCGGGAATCATTCCGAACTTCAGTAAATCCTCTGGCATAACATCAGAGAAAATATCTCGACGATTTTTCTCTGCTTCGCTCTGAAGTGTTGCATTAAATCCAACACCTGCAGATCCACTTCGGCTTTCAATAATCTTTTCGAGGCCAGCGAATGCTCCACCAACGATAAAGAGAACATTTGTTGTATCGATTTGAATAAATTCTTGATGAGGGTGCTTGCGACCACCTTGTGGTGGAACGGATGCAACAGTGCCTTCTAGAATTTTAAGAAGTGCTTGCTGAACACCTTCACCGGAAACGTCGCGGGTAATAGATGGGTTTTCAGATTTGCGTGCAACTTTATCGATTTCATCGATGTAGATAATTCCTGTTTCGGCCTTTTTCACATCGTAATCTGCTGCTTGCAAAAGCTTAAGCAAAATGTTTTCAACATCTTCACCGACATAACCAGCTTCAGTTAAAGCAGTTGCATCAGCAATTGCAAATGGAACGTTGAGCATGCGAGCAAGAGTTTGCGCCATAAGAGTTTTGCCACAGCCAGTTGGGCCAAGAAGCAAAATATTGCTCTTTGCTAATTCAATAGAATCTTCGCGCTTTGTATCTCCTGATTGAACGCGCTTGTAATGGTTATAGACGGCAACTGAAAGTGATTTCTTTGCACGATCTTGACCGATGACATATTGATCTAGGAATTCAAAAATTTCAGCAGGCTTTGGAAGTTCGGTAAGTCCGAGAGTTCCTGCTTCTGCAAGCTCTTCAATAATGATTTCGTTACAGAGTTCGATGCACTCGTCGCAGATGTAAACACCTGGGCCGGCAATTAACTTCTTAACTTGCTTCTGAGTTTTACCGCAGAAGGAACATTTCAGCAGATCGCTAGTCTCGCCGATGCGTGTCATTTCACTCCTTTGTTCCCAGTGGGGGAAATTTTTGGGAACGTCTAAGAGATAAGAATAGATTGAAGGCGTGTGATTACGCGGGATAAAGAAGGCCTACTTTGTTCGCCGAGAGAATAATTAAGCGAAAAAGTTCTTACTTAGCCTTTGCTTTACGACTCGCTAGAACCTGATCGATAAGTCCGTACTTGACTGCTTCTGCTGACGTAAGAATCTTGTCGCGTTCGATATCTAATGCAATTTCTGCAGGTGAACGAGTTGAGTGACG
>CAITAV010000093.1 GCA_903890345.1 uncultured Actinomycetes bacterium | reverse complement strand
GCAAGCCTGCATCAGCGAATTTCTTTTCCCATACTGGGTCAGATGCAATAAAGACTGGAAGTGCGTTAACAAAAGCACATCCTGCATCAATTGCACACTGTGCATAGAACTTTGCAGCAACTTCTGATCCCACTGGCAAGTAGCAAATAAGTACATCTACTTGCTCTTCCTTGAGAACTGCTACAACGTCAACTGGCGCTGCAGGTGATTCTTCGATTGTTTCGCGGTAATAACGACCGAGGCCATCATGTGTAACTCCACGCAAAACTTCGACGCCAGTCTTTTCAACATTGGCGAATTTAATAGTGTTGTTTTCACTCGCCCAGATGGCATCTGCCATATCTAGACCAACTTTTTTCTTATCTACATCGAAAGCCGCAACGAACTTGACGTTATTGATGTGGTATCCCCCAACAACAGCGTGCATGAGTCCTGGAATCTCTTGGTCGCGGGCAGCATCTTTGTAATAGACAACGCCTTGAACTAGAGAGTTAGCGCAGTTTCCAACGCCAACGATTGCAACTCGGATATCGCCTTTACCGGTTGTTATTTTCACTCTATTTCCTCTCGGTTTTGATCATGTCTTCCAGCCAGTCGATTTCTCGCTGTGCTGATTCCAAAGAGTGACGACGCCACTCTTCGAGATATTTATCGATTCCTACTGGAGATTTTTCAAGTTCTCCACGCAGAATTTCTGCTTTCTCTTTCAACCGACGGTGTCGGCCTTCTAAAATTCGTACGCGATTCTTAGTCGATGTTGGACCAAAGAATGCAAAGCGAATTTCAAAACCTTCGTCTTCCCATGTATCTGGACTTACTGTCTCTGCCAGAGTTTCAAAACGTGTTGTTCCTTTTGCGGTGATCACATAAACAATTCGCGAGCGCCGAGATGTATCTGCAACGGATGCATCGATAAGTCCGGCTTCCATCATTTTGCGTAATTGCGGATAGAGAACTGAAAACGAGAGTGCGCGAAATGGACCAAAGATTGCGCTCATTCTTTTTCGAAGTTCATAACCGTGAAGCGGGCTCTGAGACAAAAGTCCGAGGAGAGCGAATTCGAGTGATTCACTGCGCGAGCGCATTTGAACTCTCCCCTCATCTGATCCGGCCTTGAGCTATCGGCGGTTATATCGATTCGATATAACGAAGCGCTAGTTAACCCGATACGCAGGCGGCAGGCAACTCGCCTCGCGCCACCCGTTCAGATACGGCGTGGCGTACGCCGAGGTAGGCATGGGGACGGACCTACCCTTGAGAACGACTTCCCCACCTCTAAGGGCGTTTACCCCGCCTATGTATGGAAGGAACTCTCATGTCCCTGCTCTCATGGAAACTTCATGGCAACGGAAAGAATGTTGCTCACGGAGATGTCGTATCCACAGATGAGCGCCTCACATGGCCACGCACAATCGGCGTTGGTGTGCAGCACATTGCTGCGATGTTCGGTGCAACTTTCCTCGTCCCAATCATTACTGGTTTTCCACCAACTACAACGTTGTTCTTCTCTGGAATCGGAACGCTTCTATTCCTAGCACTTACTCAAAACAAAGTTCCTAGCTATCTAGGTTCATCCTTTGCATTCTTAGCACCAATCGCTGCTGCTAAAACTGGTGGCGGAATGAGTGCGGCACTCGGTGGCGTAGTTGTCACTGGTTTAATCCTTGCAGCTGTTGGTTTGATCGTTCGCCAAGCTGGCATCGGTTGGATTAACTGGCTATTGCCTCCAGTCGTCACAGGAACAATCGTTATGGTGATTGGTCTTAACTTGGCAGGAGCAGCAAAGAATAACTTCGTAGCCGGACCAATGATTGGAATCATTACTCTTGCATCCATTGGTGTGGTCTCAGCACTTTCCCGCGGATTCCTTAATCGCATCAGCATCTTTGCTGGTTTGGTTATTGGTTACGTGGTTGCGCTCATCATGGGCGATGTAAAGACTGATGGAATTAGCTCAGCTTCATGGGTTGCAATGCCATCATTTACTTCACCAACATTTGATTCAAAAGCCATCGTTCTCTTCTTGCCAGTTGTCTTGGTATTGATCGCAGAAAACGTTGGACACGTTAAGGCGGTATCTGCAATGACAGGTAAAAACCTTGATGATCAAATGGGAACAGCTCTTATGGCAGATGGACTTGCAACAACACTTGCTGGTGCAGGTGGCGGTTCAGGTACAACTACATATGCTGAAAACATTGGTGTTATGGCTGCTACTCGTGTGTATTCAACAGCTGCTTATTGGATCGCAGGCGTTGGCGCAATCGTGCTTTCTCTATCCCCTAAGTTCGGCGCAGTATTGAGTGCAACTCCAGTTGGAGCACTCGGTGGCGTTGGAGTAGCACTCTTTGGAATGATTGGTGTTCTTGGTGCGCGTATCTGGATTGATAGTCGAGTTGATTTCTCTAACTCTATTAACCTCTTGATCGCAGCATCTGCTTTGATCATCGGTATTTCAGATATGTCATGGACATCTGGCGATTACACATTCAGCGGAATCATCAACGCAACCTTGGTTGCAGTAGTTGGTCACCGCGTACTGAATGCACTCGCAAACTCTCGCAAGTAAGTAAGATAAATCTATGGTGATTCCATCGCGGCTACCTGAATACATCGTGGCCGCGATGGTGATCATCTTGGCGCCAGGTCCAAGTGTTTTATTTGTTATAGCTCGCGCAATTGCATGGGGCAGAAAAACCGCAGTCTTTACAGTCGCTGGAAATGTCACTGGTGCATTTGCACTCTCAACTCTTGTGGCAATCGGTCTAGGACCAATACTTCAAAAATCTGATCTTGCATACGCCGCTATTCAGTGGGGCGGCGGTCTATATCTAATGTATTTAGGCGTAGATGCAATTAGACATCGTCGTGTGCACGCCGAAGATATGCGTAACCAAGGAGATATTGCTCCAGGAGTTGCACGTTCAATGCGCGATGGTTTTTGGGTAGGAGCACTTAACCCAAAGGGATTAGTTTTTTATGCCGCAATTTTGCCGCAATTTGTTGATCGCGAAAAAGGCAGCGTCGCGCTTCAGCTGATTTTTCTCGGTGGAGTATTTTCAATTTTGGCATTTATATCTGATGGTTCGTGGGGTTTACTGGCCGGAACCGCACGTCAATGGTTGGCAACTGATCCGAAAAGATTAGAAAAACTACGCGCAACTGGCGGAACGGTGATGATTATTCTTGGATTATCAGTTTTGATCTCAGCAATTGTCAGTGCTTAGCGAGAAGATTCATCCATGAATAAACCAGCAGCCCCGGCCACAGAATTTATCTCTCCATCTGATCTCACATTTGGTTTATCAACTTGTAAAAGATGTCTCTGGATAAAATATTGGTTCAAAGTGACCATGCCTGGTGCTTTTCCACTCGTAGGTACATTGGCCGACTTGCAAGAAAAACACTTTCGTGGGGCATCTATGCAAGATTTACATCCAACACTTCGCCCAGGAAAAGTTACACAATGGAGCGGGTGGGTGAAAAGCAAGCCCATTAAGTTAAATGGATTCGAAACAAGATGGCATATACGCGGAAAATATGACTTAGTTGCAAGCAATGAAGATGGCACTGTGGCCCTTATCGATTGCAAGGTTTCAGATAGCTCTCGAGATAATGGCGAATTCTATGCACCGCAATTAGAGGCTTACGCGCACTCACTGGAAAATCCACTTCAAGGCGCTGCTGTGAGTGTGGCAACGATGGGATTACTTGTCTGGAATCCGAATGCAGCATTTGATATCAAAGAAAAACAAGGTTTCTTTGCAGCCCAGCACTATCTGCCGGTAGAACGAGATGAAGCACAATTTATGGCGTTGATTGAAGATCTCATAAATGTTTTAGAAGGAGATTTTCCTGATGCTGGACCTAAGTGTCCAACGTGTAATTATCTAGTGCAGCGAAGTGAAATCGAGAATTAATACTCTGATTCGTCTTTTAGTTCATCTTTCTTACGGCTAGCGTAAATATCTATGTACTCCTGGCCAGACATTTCTTGTATCTTTTTCATAATCTGATCAGTGACATCTCGCAGATGCAGTAAATCAGATGAGTCACCTTCGAAATACATTGGCTCACCAAAAATCATTTTAACTCTCATAATTTTTGGAATGACTTTGCCTGTTGGTTGAATTTTTTCAGTATTAAACATTGCAACTGGAATAATTGGCGCACCTGATTCAATTGCCAAGCGAGCAATTCCACTGCGTCCCTTATATAAGCGACCATCAGGAGAGCGCGTTCCTTCAGGGTAGATTCCTAAACACTCACCTTCAGCCAAAACCTGTAACCCAGTAATGAGCGCCGCTTCACTTCGTCGTCCACCGGAGCGGTCAACAGGTACTTGGCCAAGTGCAATAAAAGTTAATTTCTTGAGCAAACCCTTTGGTCCAGGCGATGTGAAATATTCAGACTTTGCAAGAAAAGTTACTTTACGCGGAACCACAAGTGGCATAAAAATTGAGTCGCTAAAAGATAAATGATTACTAGCGATAATGACTGGACCGCTAGCTGGGACATTTCTTAAGCCAGTTACCTTGGGACGAAAAGCCAACATCAAAAATGGAGTCAGAAATGCACGGAGAATCCCGTACGGAAGATTGTTTACATTCATCTTCGCTCCTCCTCGCTCAAGAATTTCACTCAAATCTAGTGCTCCTAATTTAGTGGATACCAACGCCTGTGCCACTATTTGAGCGTGAGCGATACCCCAGCACCTAAGGATCCAAACGATGATGAGATGGATCTCATAAATTCAGAGTTTGAATCTATGGTTGCGGGTTTATCACTTGATGAATCCACACCAAATACATACTTAGATGATTTAGAAAATGCAGATAAGTTCGATGACAACCATTTTGAAGAGCCAAATCCCACATGGCCCGGAATAAGAAACTTCATTGCCAGTGCTCGTCTAGCTATCAGACGTTGGATGCGACATGAAAATAATAGAGAAGACGGAGTGGAGCTTTAATTAGTAAAGAAATTAACGCCTTGCTAAATCAGAAACGCCAATTAGGCCTGCTTTATTACCAAGGGCTGCAGGGATAATTTCTGGGTACGGATGTTTTCCAGCAAAAGGCATATAACGAGCAACGGCTTCACGTGTTGGTTTGAGCAAGATATCGCCAGCATCAATTACTCCCCCGCCGATGATTACGAATTTTGGATCAAGCACAACACTTAAAGATGCAATACCTGCGCCCAGCCACTGCGCTGTTGTATTAAACGCAGCAAGTGCTACGGGGTCACCATCTCGCGCAGCATCGGTGATTGCAGTGCCTGTTAATCCATTAATAGATCCGTCACCACGTGATAAAAGATTTCGTGCAAGTTCTGGACTGGCTGCAATGGCTTCACGCGCGTGGCGTAATAAAGCATTTCCAGATGCGTATTGCTCAAAGCACCCACGTGCGCCGCAACCACATAAGTGTCCTTCTGGAACTACACGCAAGTGACCAAATTCAGCGGCTACGCCAAAAGCTCCACGATAAAGATCTCCATTAACAACTAAGCCGCCGCCAATACCCGTTCCAATTGTCAGCAGCATTACGTGATCTTGATTCTTGCCCGCTCCGAATTTTGCTTCGCCCCACGCAGCAGCGTTTGCATCATTTTCAATGACAACTGGCAAGCCAATTAATTCGTTTAATTCCTTATCAAGATTAACGCCATTCCAGTCGGCAATATTTGGCGCTGCTAACATCGTTTTTCTATCAGATGAAACGAAGCCAGCCGCAGAAAGTCCTACTGCTTGAATTTTGTGATCAGCAATTAACTCTTTTGCTAGATCTGCAATATTTTGAAGTAGTTTGCGGCCACCTTCACGCGGTGTTTCGCTACGTGCATGAGAAAGCACATTTCCGTTTTCATCGACAACGCCACCTAATAATTTTGTTCCGCCAACGTCAATTCCAATTGTGAGTGACATAGGTGATGTGGAAAGAACTAGTTTTCAGCGTGTGCTTTGAGCTGCGCCAGGGCCTGATCGATTGTGGCTTTTTCTGCCTTTGTACGCATCATCGCTGGGATTGGTAGAGAAACTTCAACGCCAAGTTCGTATGTAACAGATGTAGTATCTGCATCGATGGCTTTAGTGATGTACGCACCATTCATCGCTGTTAATAAGTCTGCGTCTTCCATAGAGAACTCAAGTTTGTCTGGTGCGCTGCTCCAGTCGTAATTTAGAAGCACTCGGTCTTTCATCATGCCCGCGTCAATAGAAACTTTCACACTGGTTGCTCGACCCTGATCATCAGTGGCCTTAACTTCGGCGCTCTTAATTGCAGTTGACCAGCTTGGGTAACCCGCCAAATCAAAAAGGATGGCTCGGACCGCGTCAACTGGTGCGTCAATGGAAATGGTTGAAGTGCTTAAGTCGCTCATAGGCACAGGCTACCGTTAAGTAATGCCTCTTTCGCAAAATAACCCATTGGCGCTAGCGTTGGCCACATGAATGAGATCTCAGTTCCGGCCCTTGTGCCGATTGCCAGCGCTGGAAACCTTACAAATCTTGTATCAGAACGTGCGTGGTTCGAACCTGAACGCATCATGCTTTCGCGAGCACTCGGAGATGGTTGGCAGAGCGTTACAGCAAAAGAGTTTGAATCCGAAGTACGTGCAACTGCGAAAGGTCTCGTTGCTGCAGGGATAAACATTGGCGATCGAGTAGCAATCATGTCTCGCACTCGTTATGAATGGACGATTTTAGATTTTGCAATTTGGTATGCCGGCGGTTGTGTTGTTCCAATTTATGACACGTCATCAGCTGAACAAATTGATTGGATTCTCAACGATTCAGGTGCAGTTGCAATTATCGTAGAAACTCCAGCGCTGCGTGATCTTGTTAAAACCGTTCAACCATCACACACCACACGCATGTGGACTATGACAGAAAATGTTCTGGCAACACTTGCCTACGATGGAGCATCTGTCAGCGATGACGAGATTGAAAAACGCAGAAAGGCTCTGTTGCCAGAAACTTTAGCAACTCTTATCTATACATCAGGTACAACTGGTAAACCTAAAGGTGTTCAAATTACGCACGCAAACTTCCTATCTGAGTGCGGAAACGTTGTACAAGGTGCAAATGATTTATTCCTCAAACCTGGTGGATCAACACTTTTGTTCCTTCCAGTAGCACACGTCTTTGGACGCATGGTTCAAATTGGTTCTGTTGCCGCAGGTTTACATATGGCACATTGCAGCGATCCTGTTGGCCGCTTGCCATTTGATCTTGCCTCCTTTAAGCCAACATTCGTGCTTGCAGTTCCTCGTATTTTTGAAAAGGTTTATAACGGTGCAGAAGCAAAAGCCGAAGCAGCTGGCAAGGGAAAAATATTTAGAAAAGCGGCAGAAGTTGCTATTGCATATAGCCGAGGCATTGAGTGTGGAAAGATTTCACCAGCTCTTAAATTACAGCATGGGATCTTTGACAAACTTGTGTACTCGAAAATTCGAACTGGCTTAGGCGGACGTGTAGAAGCTGCTATTTCAGGTGGTGCACCTCTAGGTGAGCGACTTGGTCACTTCTACCGTGGCGCTGGCATCACAATTCTTGAAGGATATGGCCTAACCGAAACAACCGCTGGAGCAACCCTTAACCTCACAAATGAGATTCGAGTTGGTTCAGTTG
>CAITAV010000092.1 GCA_903890345.1 uncultured Actinomycetes bacterium | reverse complement strand
GATTTAAATGTAGATGCCGGCGCAAACAAACCTTGCAATGGTCTAGATAGAGCAGGTACTCCATTTTTTTCGCTAAAGAGTGCACGTGCATCTGCTACAGATAATCCTTTTTCCCAGGCATTTGGATCATAAGTTGGATATGAAGCCATCGCCAAAATTTGCCCGTTACGAACATCCATCACAATTGCTGCGCCGGAATCAGCAGGATGTCCACTTGCACGTGCGCGTCTAACAGCATCTGACAGTGCAACTTCAACACTAGATTGCAAGCGAACGTCCAAACTCGTTACTAAGTGATTTCCACCAATTGGTTGCGTATTTTGACTCTCACGAGTGATGGATTCTTTGCGATCGACAATGACAGTTCGTATACCCGGAGTTCCGCGTAAATATGAGTCGTATTGGTACTCGAGACCAGTTTTGCCAATCGTTTCACTTCGATAATAAGAACGACCATTTTTGCCTGATAAATCTTCTTCTGTAACTGGGCCTACGTAACCCAACTCGTGTGCAGCATTAACGCCTGTGTAACCCGGATAGTTTCGAATCGCTACTGGTGTTGCGCCTATACCTGGATATTCATTAGTTCGTTCAACAATTTGAAGTGCAATTTCTGGATCGGCTTCTTTTGTAATCGGTATTGGCTGATACCGAGAGCCAGTCCAGCAGCCAGCTTTATCATTTTTTGGTAACTCTCCACACAAACGAGTCGCACGATAAACATCGGCGTAGGCCAACCCAAGAAGATTTGAAACGCTTGCAAGGACTATCGCACCTTTATCGCTCTGCTTATCTAAGACAATGCGATCTACCGTAATTGCAAGACCCACTCGATTCAGTGCAAGCGGAACACCGGAAGAATCAACGATTAATCCTCGAATCGCAGGATTGATAACATCTCGACTTTGAATGCTTAGGGCTGCATCTTTGTACCTTGGCGCAGCAGCAACCTGTAAATAGAAAAGGCGTCCAAGTAAAGCAATCATCAGAGTAAGTACAAATATCTGAACTACCAGCAAACTTAATCGAATACGTTGGTTCATATATGTGCCTGGTTACCAAATAGAACCTTATGTAGTCTCGTGACTATTGGCAGAATAAGTGGTGTTACTAGCAGCGCCCAGATTCCGTTACCTAGAAGTGTTAACAGGACCCGAGTAAAACTGCCCACGGAAACTCCTAGCAAGAATCCTGTGATTACAAAAACAACGAGGGTAATTACTGATGCCGAAGATACAAGAAATATGTTTGTGACTGGATTCCCACGGACATTGTCATTACCAAAACCTAAATAGGCAACGGCGTAACAAGCCAGAATCATAATTAACGTCCAATGGCCCATTGCGCCACTTGAATTCTGGGACAGATCCATGAAGAAACCAGAGATGAACCCAGTGAGTGCGCCAATTGTTGGAGTACTCAGAGCAGCCCAAGTAAGTGCAATAAGAAGTGGTAGCGAGAATCCGCCACCTGGTAATCGAAGCTGATTAATTACGCTTTCTTGAATCAAAAATACAATAAGAAAAATTAAAGATGAGATAGAAAATTGTCTCAAAAGCATTTAGAAACTACTTCGTGCTCGCGGTAGGTGATGGCGTTGCATAAATTGTGACTGTGGGAACAGGCGATGGCGTAGGTCCCACAGGTACAAGCGCATCGCCAGGATTGTTCTTGCCCGCACTTAATACAACGCTGACAACACCGAGTGCTGAAAAGTTTGGATACAGCATGACAGTTGCACTTTGTGCAATAGAACCTGCGCTGCTATCTACTGCGCTGATAACTCCAACAGGTATTCCTGGAACGAATGGTCGATTGCGGGTGCTTCCACGAGCTAACAAAACGTCACCGACTTTTACAATATTTTGATTATCCAAGAGTTGTAATGAAGCACGCTTGGAGCCGCCGCCTGAAAGAATTCCAATTTGTTGAGATCCTGCAATTCTCACACCTACTTTGAAATCTGGATCTGTAGCCAACATCACCAAAGCTGAATTTGCATAGGATTCTTTAACAACACCAACTAATCCTTCACCAGAGAGCACTGTCATATTTGGGCGAACGCCAGATGAAGTTCCAATATCAATTGTGACGGTTTGAGAAAAATTCGTACTCGAGCCCTGTGAAATTACTCTTGCAGCAATCACCTTGTAACCTGCTTGGCCAGCGAGATTAAGCACTGATTTAAGTTGGGTAAGTTCTCCATCTGCATTTTTGCGTTGCAATAACTTTGAACGAAGCTTTGCATTATCTGCCTTCAACTTTTCGATTTGATCTCTAGTTCTGCCTAGATGAGTCACATCGCCTAAGAAGTTGCGAAATGGTGAAACGACAGTTGAACCTGCTTTTTGAAATGGTGCCAATACATTTTGAGTACCACCACGAATGCCATCTAATATTTTTACACCACGAAGATCTAAAGTGATTAAAAATAAAGAGGTGACGATAAGGATGATGAGTAGGAGGCGAGCGCGTCCTTCGCCGCCATTACGCATTGCGCTAATTACCTATCGACGTGGCTCAGAGATCAAAACCTTTTCAAGGGCTTCGAACTCTTCAATACATTTTCCGGAACCTTCTACGACTGCATCGAGCGGACGCTCTGCAACGTGAATTGGCATTCCAGTTTCTTTACGTAGTCGTTCATCAAGTCCCTTGAGAAGTGCACCGCCACCAGTTAAAACAATTCCGCGATCCATAAGATCACTTGCAAGCTCTGGTGGACACTTATCTAGGGTGCTCTTTACAGCGTTAATGATTGCATTTACTGGTTCTTCTAGGGCTTTACGAATTTCAGCAGCAGATACAACGATTGTCTTTGGAAGACCAGTTGCGAGGTCGCGACCGCGAATTTCAGCATCATTTTCACCTGGAAGCGGATAAGCAGAACCGATAGCCATCTTGATTTCTTCTGCTGTGCGCTCACCGAGTAGTAATGAAAATTCGCGTTTTACCCAGTTAATAATTGATTGATCGAGTTCGTCGCCGCCTACACGAATTGAAAGTGAGGTAACAATTCCGCCAAGTGAAATAACAGCAACTTCTGTTGTGCCGCCACCAATATCTACGACCATGTTTCCAGTTGGTTCGTGAATTGGAAGACCCGCGCCGATTGCTGCAGCCATTGGCTCTTCAATGATGTAAACCTTGCGGGCACCCGCTGCGTATCCAGCATCTTTAACTGCGCGCTGTTCTACACCAGTGATACCTGATGGAACGCACACGACGATGCGAGGCTTTGCTAAATAGCGACGACGGTGAACCTTTTGAATGAAGTAACGCAACATGCGCTCTGTCGTATCAAAATCTGCAATCACACCATCTTTAAGTGGACGAATAGCAACGATGTTGCCAGGGGTGCGACCAATCATTTTCTTTGCTTCAAGACCAACAGCCAAAATTCCACCGGTGTCTTGATTGACGGCAACAACGCTTGGCTCGTTGAGAACAATGCCACGACCGCGCACATATACCAAAGTGTTAGCAGTTCCTAGATCCACAGCCATATCGCGGCCGATGAATGACATTTTGTTACCCATTTATTTCCCTTCAAAGAAAATAGCTATTTCACGAGCTGCTGATTCAGGTGAATCAGATCCGTGAACAATGTTCTGTACAACTTTGGTTCCTTGATCGCGTGCAAGATCTCCGCGAATTGTTCCTGGTGCTGCAACGGTTGGATCTGTTGCACCAGCAAGTGAACGAAATCCTTCGATCACGCGATTTCCTTCGGCAACCATCGCAACGATTGGACCTGAAGTCATAAACTCTAGAAGCGGTTCGTAAAAAGGTTTTCCATTGTGCTCTGCATAATGTTTTTCAAGTAGTGCGCGATCGGCATTTAACATGCGAAGGGCAGTAATTGAATAACCTTTTTCTTCAACTCTAGAAATAACTTCTCCAACAAGACCACGGCGTACGCCATCTGGCTTGATCAGGATAAGGGTTTTCTCGGAACTCACACGCGCAGTCTATTAGGCATTTGGAGGACCTGCAGCCAGCAGGGCTGCGCGGGCTGCTTCGCCCTTTTTACCCACTCGAATAGCCGCAATCCATAACCCCAAGAAAATAGCCCCCACTAGAAACATTGATGTGACGACGAAGCCGTAGGCAAGCAGAGCTACTTGCAAACTCCAACCAAGAATCCAGCCTATTTTTTTCTTCAATAAACCTGGAGCAAGCAAACATAAAATTGCGATTACTCCGCCAATTATTAGCGCTGGTGAAGAGTGATCTTTCATTGCAAGCAATAATGCAAAACCCATCACAAAAGATTCCATAACAAGAACCGAAGAAGCCAACATGCGCATGGTTAAATTCTAATCTTCTTTGGCAAATAATCTACGCAAGATCGAACGTGCTTCACCAACTGTGACCACAGATCCGGTCACAACGATTCCAACGCTGTCATCACTGAGGGGGCGTTTGGCATCGTCAATTGCTCGCTTTAAGGCGCCCTCTAAATTATCGTTACTGAAGACTCGGTCGGCTCCAAATATTTTTCGAGCGAGGTCTTCTAAATCCTTCACTGGCATCGCTCGAGAAGATGAACTCGATGTCACGATTATTGAGTTAAGAACAGGTTCGAGAGATTCGAGAATTCCTTGTGCGTCTTTATCTCCAAAAATTCCCACAACACCGATGGTGTCATCAAAAGTAAATTCTGAAGCCAGAGTTTGAGCCAGCGCTTGTGCTCCATGTGGGTTGTGTGCGGCATCTAAAATAATGGTTGGGTCGCGATGGATAACTTCGCATCGCCCTGGTGATTTCACATTAGCAAAACCTGCGCGTACTGCATCCGGATCAAGTGCCTGGTCTCCAAAAAATGCTTCAACGGCAACTAGAGCTGATGCTGCATTCGTTGCCTGATGGCGACCATGTAGCGGTAAGAAAATTTCATCATACTTTTCATTTAAGCCGTTGATTGAAATCATCTGGCCGCCTACTGCAATGGCGCGGGCATCGAGTGAGTATTCAATACCTTCGCGAGCAATGTCAGCTTCTACTTCTGCAGCTCTTCGCAATAACTCTTTTGCTGCTTCTGGTTTTTGTTCTGCCATGACAATGTAACCACCAGCTTTGATAATTCCTGCTTTGGTTTGCGCAATCTCTGCCAATGTATTTCCGAGGTATTCCATATGATCTAAGCCAATCGGCATCAGCACAGAAACATCAGCATCAACCACATTGGTTGCATCCCATTGACCGCCCATGCCTACTTCGATAACAGCGATATCAACTGGGTGTTCTGCAAATGCAACAAAAGCCATAGCCGTGATACTTTCAAAAAATGAGATTGGATTTTCAAATTTTGAATCCATTAATTCGAGGTATGGCGCGACGTCGTTGTAGGCGAAGATCGCTGCTTTGGGATCAATGGATGAACCATTAATAGAAATTCGCTCTAAATAACTCTCGAGATGCGGGCTTGTGAAACGCCCTGTTCGTAATCCCATTTCAAATAAGAGCGAATCAATCATGCGAGATGTTGTGGTTTTACCATTTGTTCCACCCACATGAATCGTTGGATACGTCAGTTGCGGCGAACCAAGCATGTCGGTGAGTGCTGAGATTCGATCTAGTGTGGGTGAAATGCGAGTCTCTGGCCATCGTGCAAGCAATGCTTGCTCAATTGCATCTACGCGGGCGTTATCGTCTGCGCTCATTAATTATTTAGCCGGCAATGAATTTAGTTGTGAAGTTATTCGTTCTATATCAGCACTTGTTTTGGCTAAACGCTCTTTAATTTCAACAACAACTTCTGCGGGTGCTTTAGCCATAAATCCTTGGTTGTTAAGTTTTACATTCGCTGTTTCTAGATCCTTTTGAGCAGTCGCAAGATCTTTAGTCAGGCGAGCACGTTCTGCGACAACATCAATGGCTCCAGTAAGGTCGAACTCAGCTTTGACTGAACCAATCTGTAATTGCGCACTTGGTGCGAAGTCTGCAGATTCAAGTTTTAAGACAAAGCGCATTGCACTTTCATATGGAGCAAATTCTGCTGGCGCAACAAAGCGGCCAGGAATTTTGGCTGAAGTCTTAATTCCTTGATCATTTCTAAATCGTCGTACTTCAGTAATAACTTCTTGAATACTTGCAATGATTTTGTTGCTGCCCTTATCGATATGAGATGGGTTCGCTTGTGGCCACTGGGCAATAACAAGGGACTCTCCCCCAGTCAGTGTTGTCCAAAGCTCTTCAGTAATAAATGGCATAAATGGGTGCATCAGTCTTAAGAGTTGATCTAAGACGTGCCCAAGTACGCGTTGTGTATTTTTAGAATCACCTGAAGCAAAAGTTTCCTTTGATAATTCTAGATACCAATCGCAGAGGTCATCCCAAGCGAAGTGATAAATGCGATCACATGCGCGTGCAAATTCGTATGACTCAAGAAGTGAATCAACTTCTGAAATCGTCTCTGAAAGTCTAGAAAGAATCCACTTATCAATTCCATTTAGTGATGCGACATCAGGAAGTGCTCCGTCAATAGTTGCGCCATTCATCATTGCAAAGCGGGTTGCATTCCAAAGTTTTGTTGCAAAGTTTCGTGAACCGCCAACCCAATCTTCGGCGAGTGCTTGGTCTTTTCCTGGGTTTGCTCCGCGTGCCAATGTGAATCGCAGAGCATCAGTGCCGTACTTATCCATAAATTCAATTGGGTCAATTGTGTTTCCGCGGCTCTTAGACATCTTCTTGCCAAATTGATCGCGCACTAAACCATGAAGCGCAATGGTGTGAAAGGGTTGTTGTCCATCCATTGCAAATAAACCAAAGAGCATCATGCGTGCAACCCAGAAGAAGAGAATGTCATAACCAGTAACTAGAACACTCGTTGGATAAAACTTCTTTAGGTCATCACTCTCTGCTGGCCATCCAAGTGTTGAAAAAGGCCACAGTGCAGATGAGAACCATGTATCTAAAACATCGGGATCTTGCGTGTATCCACTTGGTGCTTTTTCATCTGCACCAACAACTAGAACTTCGCCATTGGGTCCATACCAAACAGGAATTCTGTGGCCCCACCACAATTGTCTGGAGATGCACCAATCGTGCATGTTATCTACCCATTCAAAGTAACGCGGTTCCATTTCTTTCGGTTCTATTTTTACACGACCATCTCGAACCGCGTCCGCTGCAGCTTTAGCAAGTGGCGCAACTTTTACGAACCATTGCAGAGATAAACGTGGTTCAACGATTGTCGCGCAGCGTTGGCAATGACCAACTGAGTGAGAATAAGGACGTTTTTCCCAACCAATACGACCATCTGCGCGGAGTTGTTCAACAACAGCCTTACGTGCAGCAAATCTATCCATGCCATCGAATTGGGTATTAGTTCCGGACATAACACCGTGCTCGTTCATGATGACAACCATTGGAACGTTATGGCGCATCGCCATTTCAAAGTCATTTGGATCGTGTGCTGCAGTAACTTTGACCGCACCTGTTCCGAATTCGGGATCTACTAATTCGTCGGCGATAATTGGAATCATTCGGTTCACGTATGGAAGTTTTACTTGCTTACCAACTAAGTCCTTATAACGAGGATCATCTGGATTCACGGCTACCGCGCCATCGCCCAGCATCGTCTCTGGACGGGTTGTTGCGATACTGATTTGAGTTTCACCAGGATCGCCATAAGTTATCTGAACAAATTCGCCATCAATATCTTGGTGCTCTACTTCGATGTCAGATAAGGCAGTCAGGCATCGAGGGCACCAGTTAATGATTCTTTCGGCTCGGTAAATCAAATCAGCGTCATAGAGTTTCTTAAAAATAGTTAGTACTGCTTTGGATAAATTCTCATCCATAGTGAAAGCTTCACGAGACCAGTCAACGCTGTCGCCAAGTCTTTTCATCTGATCGAGAATTGCTCCACCAGATTCTGCTTTCCACTGCCAAACTTTCTTAACAAATTCTTCGCGCCCAAGATCGTGACGAGATTTACCTTCTGCAGCGAGTTGTTTTTCTACAACGTTTTGTGTGGCAATGCCGGCGTGATCCATTCCAGGTAACCACAACGCTTCAAAACCTTTCATTCGTTTCATGCGAATGAGTGCGTCTTGCAGAGTGTGATCGAGTGCGTGACCAATATGTAAAACGCCAGTTACGTTCGGTGGTGGAATAACAATTGTGTACGGGGGTTTATCAGACTTTGCGTCCGCTGTGAAATAGCCAGCCTTCATCCACTTTTCATACAGTGGCGCTTCGATATCGGCCGGTACAAAGGTCGATGCGAGTTCGCGGTCTGACTG
>CAITAV010000091.1 GCA_903890345.1 uncultured Actinomycetes bacterium | reverse complement strand
ATTACGATGCTGATCAAGATGACTTAGAAGCAACTTCTCAATCCGAAATAGCAGATCGCGCAGCGTTGCGTCGTGTTAAAGGATTCTCAACAGAGTTACAAGATATTTCCGATGCGGAATATCGCCAGCTTCAATTAGAAAGAGTTATTTTAGTTGGCGTATGGACTGAAGGCACAGCAGAGATGGCAGAAAATTCACTAGATGAATTAAGGGCGTTGGCACAAACTGCCGGTTCTGAAGTTCTAGATGGATTTATCCAGCGTCGTGATAAACCAGATCCTGCAACGTATATCGGTTCAGGAAAAGTTGAAGAGCTACGTAATGTTGTACTTTCAAGTGGAGCAGACACGGTTATTTGCGATGGTGAATTGTCACCTTCGCAATTACAGCAACTTGAAGGAAAACTTAAGGTTAAAGTTGTAGACCGAACTGCATTAATTCTGGATATTTTCGCTCAACATGCCAAGAGTAAAGAAGGTAAGGCTCAAGTTGAGTTAGCTCAAATTTCTTATTTGCTTCCACGTTTGCGTGGTTGGGGTGATTCTCTCTCTCGCCAAGTAGGTGGTCGCGCAGCAGGAGGCGCCGGAATTGGTGGACGTGGCCCTGGTGAAACAAAAATTGAAACAGATCGCCGCCGTATTCGAGACAAAATGGCAAAGCTTCGTCGTGAAATTGCAGAAATGAAAGTGTCGCGAGACACGAAACGACAAGAGCGAAAGCGAAATAATGTTGCATCAGTTGCCATCGCTGGTTATACAAATGCCGGTAAATCTTCGCTTTTAAATAAGTTAACTGGCGCGGGAGTCCTTGTTCAAAATGCTCTCTTTGCAACTTTGGATCCAACTGTCCGTAAGACGCATACAGCTGATGGTCGGATTTATACACTGACTGACACTGTTGGTTTTGTGCGACACCTTCCTCATCAGTTGGTGGATGCATTTAAATCAACACTTGAAGAAGTTTCTGGCGCTGATGTCATAGTCCATGTTGTTGATGGTTCACACGCCGATCCATTTGAACAAATTCGAGCAGTTCGCACTGTCATCAATGAAATTGGAGCACAAGAAGTTCCAGAAATAATCGCAATCAATAAAGCTGATGTGGCAGACCAAGAAGTTCTTATGGAAATACTGCGTAAAGAACCGAATAGCTACGCAATTTCGGTTAAAACAGGATTTGGAATTGAAGCCCTCATTCATGCGATAGAAAAAACTCTGCCACGTCCAAAAATTGAAGTTGATGTCATAGTTCCCTACGACCGAGGTGATCTCATTAGCGCCATTCACGAACATGGTGAAATCTTGAGCGAAGAGTATGTTGCCGAAGGAACTGCGATTCACGCCCGCGTTGATGGAGGGCTAGCCCGCCAAATTCAAGCCATGCAGGAATAAATAGCACTCTTGGCGTGTTGTAACAGGCAGTAACCTCAGAAATAGGCGATTATGCGCCCGTTCAGTAATTACTTCAGAAACTAGTGCAGTGAAGGTAGGTGAGAGCAGTGGCAACGGATTACGACACCCCCAGAAAAACTGATGAAGAACTCCACGAAGAGTCGTTAGAAGAGTTAAAAGCCCAGCGAGTTGATGCTCAATCCGGCCAGATCGATGTTGATGAAGCAGAAGCTGCTGAAACTCTAGAACTTCCTGGTGCTGATTTATCTGGCGAAGAACTAACAGTACGTGTAGTGCCAAAGCAAGTTGATGAATTTACATGTTCACGTTGCTTCTTAGTTCACCACATTACTCAACTATCAAAAGGTGAAGGCGCTAAAGCAATTTGTAAAGAGTGTTCTTAACGCAGCGCAGCTGCTAACTCTTTTCCCCGCCGTGAAGAAATAATCCAATGCGGTGTATCGTCTCGAAGATCTTTGACTCGCACAATTACTCCGCGGGAACTCCAAAACCTAATCGCTAAGTAATCGGCAGGGTCTGCATCCCGGCCACGTACCAAACGCATTGCATCAGATTCTAATACTCGTGTCTCTCCTAAGTATTTGAGTTCAATGTGAGCGTTGTTTATCCGCAACTCTTTATCATCTACTTCAATAACCATGCGCCATCGAACGTATATAAAAACTAGTGCGATAGTAAGAATAATCTGACACCAGAGCGCAGGATTGTTTCCAATGGCTGCCCAAATCGAGATGCTCACAGATGTAAATAAGAAGTAAATGAAGGCTAAGAGCCAGACTGGGGGAGCAATCACTTCTCGAAATCGCACGGGTGTCACGCTACATCATTAATTATTGACTCGCTAACGCAGTAAACTATCTACATGAGCCGAGTTGCCAGCACTACGCCACCATCTGGAGCAACAATTCCAGTGCGCCATCCTGAGGCGCCACCAACTGGTTCAAAAATTCCTTCACACTTTGCACATTGCTTTGGTTGCGGTGATAAGCATCCGACTGGTTTACACCTTGTGGCACATGTTGGAAATGCAATGGACATAACAGCAGAGTTTGTAGTTTCAGAAGATCATCAAGGTGCGCCAGGTCTTGCACACGGTGGATTACTTTCTCTCGCATTTGATGAAGCACTGGGAAAACTAATGTGGTTACTTCGCGCACCTGCAGTAACCGCGCGACTTGAAACAGATTTCCTTAAACCTGTGCCAATGGGTTCAAAGTTATTTATTACGGCTGAAATCACTGGCCAAGTTAGTCGGAAAGTTTATTGTTCAGCTGTCGGCCGATTGAATTCTCCAGATGGCGAGATTGCCGTAAGAGCAGCAGCGTTATATGTCATCGTCCCAATGTCGCACTTCTTGCAGAATGCTCCGGCAGATTATCTAGAAGCAATATCTAAAACTCCAGAAGTTCTGGCATTCGTTGATCCGAATTTTGATATAAATCCATGAGTGTAAAAGTTCTCATTAAGCGCCTGGATCCAGGGGTGCCTTTGCCTATGTATGCAAAGGGTGGCGATGCTGGTGCAGACATAGTTTCTGCAGTTGATTTCACTTTGGCCCCTGGTGAACGCGCATTAGTACCGACTGGAATTTCTATTGCACTTCCTGATGGATATGTTGCGCTCGTGCACCCACGTTCAGGATTAGCAATTAAACATGGGGTCACGATGGTCAATGCTCCAGGAACGGTTGATGCAGGATACAGAGGCGAACTAAAACTAATTTTGATTAATCATGATCCAAGCGAGTCAGTCTCTTTTAAACGCGGGGATCGCGTTGCACAATTAGTCATTCAACAAGTTGAGCGAGCAGAATTTATTGAAGTACAAGATCTCCCTGGCTCAGGTCGCGGAACCGATGGCTTCGGATCAACGGGGCGCGCATGAGTTTAGAAAATGATGATCGCGACAAGGTGGTAAACGCCCTCGGTGGCAAAAAAGGATTAATTGATTCAGGACTTCCTTCAATTTTATTTCTCATTGTTTTTAACATCGCCGATAATTTACGTACCGCGCTATTTGCAGCCGTCATTACATCAGCTGTTCTCACGATTCTTAGATTGATTAAGAAGGACACCATCCAGCACGTTATCTCTGGCTTTATTGGTGTGGCTTTTTGCGCTTACCTTGCCAATCGCACTGGAAATGCAACTGATTTTTTCTTACCTAAATTTCT
>CAITAV010000090.1 GCA_903890345.1 uncultured Actinomycetes bacterium | reverse complement strand
TGGACAGGTTTTCGCAACTGCGCCAAATTCAAATGCCGCAGATGTAGACATTGCGATGAAAGCCGCAGCCGATGCATTTCCAATCTGGCGCGATTCCACACCTTCAGAGCGTCAACGCGCACTGTTAAAAATTGCCGATGCGATTGAATCCCGTTCAGAAGAACTCGTAAAAATTGAGAGTCAAAATACTGGTAAACCAATTGGAATTACGACATCTGAAGAAATGCCTCCGATGTTAGATCAGATTAGATTCTTTGCAGGTGCAGCGCGCAACCTCGAAGGAAAATCTGCTGCCGAATATATGCGCGGAATGACTTCATTTATTCGTCGCGAGCCAATTGGTGTTTGCGCACAAGTGACACCGTGGAATTACCCAATGATGATGGCTGTCTGGAAATGGGCACCAGCAATTGCTGCAGGAAACACAGTTGTACTTAAGCCAAGTGATACAACACCTGCGTCAACTGTATGGATGGCTCAATTAATGAATGAGTTTTTACCAGTGGGTGTAATCAATGTAATTTGTGGAGAACGTGAAACCGGTGCGGCTCTAGTTGATCACCCAACACCTGCAATGGTTTCCATTACAGGTTCAGTGCGAGCAGGAATGGAAGTTGCTGGCGCTGCTGCAAAGCAACTTAAGCGCGTACACCTCGAATTAGGCGGAAAAGCTCCTGTAGTTGTTTTCAATGACGCAGATTTGCCTGCAGCAGCAGAAGCAATTGCTTTGGCTGGTTACTTTAATTCTGGTCAAGATTGCACAGCTGCCACACGCGTTATTGTTCAAGAAGGAGTCTACGAAGAATTCGTTGGATTACTTGCAGATCAAGCAAAGAACAACATTGCAATCGGAATGCCTGATCAAGACGTTCTAGTTGGTCCAGTAAATAACGCGAATCAACTCAAGCGAGTTGTTGGGTTCTTGGAGCGCACACCATCCCACGCGCGCATAATGGCGGGCGGTTCTCAATTAGATCAACCTGGATTCTTCTTTGCCCCAACAGTTGTGGCAGATCTCAAGCAAGATGACGAGATGATCCAGAATGAAATCTTTGGACCAGTTATTACTGTTCAGAAGTTTAAGGATGAAGCCCAAGCGATTGCCATGGGTAATGGCGTCGACTACGGCTTGGCATCAAGTGTCTGGACCAAGGACCATGGCCGCGCGATGCGCATGTCCAAGGCGCTGGATTTTGGAGTCGTGTGGATCAATACGCACATTCCGATGGTCTCGGAAATGCCGCACGGAGGCTTCAAGCGCTCAGGTTACGGAAAAGATCTTTCGCAATATGGCTTCGAGGATTACACCCGAATCAAGCATGTTATGACTAATCTAGGCGCATAAGACCAAACCCGCACTACTGCCACAAAGGAGCAACCCAGCATGGATGCAAAACGTTCACTCTCACCAGAAGCTCGTTCAATAATTAATTCACAAATGTCACGTCGTGCATTAATTGCAGGCGCTGGTGGATTGGGTGCTGCTGGATTACTCACAGCATGTGGTGGGTCATCATCTGGTGGCAGCACAGAAGGCGCAGTGCGTTGGGCAAACTGGACACTTTATTTAGATTATGACTCGGAAGCACAGTCATATCCAACACTTGAAAAATTTATTGCCGAATCTGGGATTAACGTTGATTACAAAGAAGATTACAACGATAACGATGAATTCTGGGGCAAAGTACAAGGCCAATTAAAACTCGGTGAAGACATTGGTTATGACATCGTTGCACCAACAGACTGGATGGCTGGTCGTTGGATTCGCATGGGATACGCGCAACAATTTGATGAAGCAAACATTCCCAATAAGGTAAACATTTTAGATGCGCTCGCAAACGTTAACTTTGATCCAGGTCGCAAGTCATCTCTTACATGGCAATCAGGTTTTGGTGGCTTTGGTTGGAACAAAGAAAAGGTTCCTGGTGGAATCAAATCTCTAGACCAACTCTTTTCAAAGGCCAATAAGGGAAAGGTTGAAGTTCTCTCAGAACTTCGCGACACCATTGGAATTATTCTCCAGTATCAGGGCGTAGACCCATCACAAAACTTCACAGAAGATCAATACATGAACGCGGTTGATTACTTAGCAAAAATGATTAAAGATGGATTTATCCGCCAAGTTAAGGGAAATGATTACAAGGAAGATCTCATTAGTGGAGATGCAATTGCAGTCATTGGCTGGTCTGGAGACGTCTTCCAACTTGCA
>CAITAV010000089.1 GCA_903890345.1 uncultured Actinomycetes bacterium | reverse complement strand
GAACTAAAGTATTAGCACCGCGTCCCGGCGAACTCAAAATAGTTTATACGGCGATGCATGGAGTCGGAACAAAAACATTGCAACGCGTTTTTCATCGTGCAGGTTTTCCTTCGTTAATTCTTGTTCAAGCTCAGGCACAACCAGACCCAGATTTTCCAACTCTAGTATTTCCAAACCCTGAAGAAATCGGTGCTTTAGATTTAGCATTTGAAACTGCCCGAACATTCGATGCAGATTTAGTCATTGCTAATGACCCAGATGCCGACCGTTGTTCGATTGCAATAAAGGAGCGTGACTCAACTTGGAGAGCTCTTCGGGGTGATGAGATTGGCGCAATATTGGGCGAATCGATTGCCCGTAATACTAAATCGGGAACGTTAGCTAATTCAATTGTCTCCTCTTCAATACTTTCTAAAATTGCCGCCCGTCATGGGTTAAATTTTCATGAAACCTTAACTGGATTTAAGTACATTGCAAAAATTCCACATTTAACTTTCGGATATGAAGAAGCTATTGGATTCTGTGTTGATGCAGAGTCTGTTAATGACAAAGATGGAATATCTGCAGCACTGTCATTGGCTCAAATTGCAACTGATTTACATGCAGAAGATAAAACACTTCTAGATTTCATGGATGAAATTTGGGAAATCTATGGCTTCCATGCAACGGAACAGATTTCTATACGTGTAACAGATATCGCTTCGATAAGAGCAACCATGAGTAAATTAAGGGCGCACCCACTCTCTGAAATTTCGGGATTCAAAGTTTTATCATTGGATGATTTATCTATTCCGCGCAATGAATTGCCCCCAACAGATGGTCTGCGTTTCATGCTTGAAAACAATATTCGGATCATTATTCGCCCAAGCGGTACTGAGCCAAAAATCAAGTGCTACGTCGAAATAGTCACTTCAGATAAATCAATTGCGCATTCGCTACTTGAACAATTGCGCCCTTCACTGAGAGAATTGCTTTCTTAATTACCGAGAGATTGGATGAGGTGCACGATGTATTACGGCCTCATCGATGGATCTGATGAATCTCTAAAGAAATTTTTGCGTAATTTGCCTGGCGTTGATGCCGTAAGTGCCGATAGTCGGGCAGCAATGCTTGCGACTAGAAGTATTAAAACAACCAGTAAGCGTTGGGCAATTGATACAGCAATATCTATGGTTGATTTAACAACACTTGAAGGCGCCGATACGCAAGGCAAAGTAGAGGCCTTGTGTGCGAAAGCAGTTCGACCTGATCCAACGGATCTCAGTGTTCCAAGTGTGGGAGCTGTCTGTGTTTATAACGACATGGTTTCAATTGCACGAACTCACTTGGATTTAATTGGTGGCAAACATGTGCCTGTTGCAGCAGTCTCAACTGCTTTCCCATCTGGACGTGCTTCTATGGAAGTTAAAATTCAAGATACTAAGGATGCGATTGCGGCAGGTGCAGCAGAAATAGATATGGTCATTGATCGTGGGGCATTTCTCTCCGGAAAATACATTGATGTTTTCAATGAAATAGTTACGATCAAAGAAATCTGTGCAGATAAAGCTCACCTCAAAGTAATTTTTGAAACGGGAGAACTCGTCACATATGACAACGTTCGAAAAGTTTCTTATTTGGCAATGCTCGCTGGCGCAGATTTTATTAAAACTTCGACGGGTAAAATTGCACCAGCAGCAACACCACCAGTTGTGCTCGTGATGCTTGAAGCCGTACGTGACTTTTATGAGATGGCTGGAGTGCGAATTGGAGTTAAACCAGCTGGTGG
>CAITAV010000088.1 GCA_903890345.1 uncultured Actinomycetes bacterium | reverse complement strand
CCTTCTGGAGTTGCTGCAACTACGTGCGCACCCATGATCGCACCCATGATGAGCCAGGCATGCGCCATATTGTTTCCGTCACCAAGATAAACAAATTTACGGCCAGATACATCTTTACCAAAAGTTTCACGAATTGTTAGCCAGTCTGCCAACAATTGTGTTGGATGATCATCATCTGTTAAAGCATTAATAACTGGAATAGATGCATATTTTCCAAGTTCATCAACATCTGATTGAGCAAATGTTCTAACAATCATCGCATCGCAATATCCACTAAAAATTCTTGCAGTATCTGCAATCGATTCTCCGCGGCCGAGTTGTAGATCTTCACCGCGTAAAACAATTGGAGAACCACCTAAGTGAGCAACCGCAGTTTGCGAAGCAAGTCGAGTACGAGTTGATGGCTTGGTCATATAGATCGCCACACTCTTATGGGCTAGCGCATCTTTAGAGCGAAGTGGTTCGGCAGCAAATTGCGCAGCAGTATCTAGCAACAACTCAACGTCGTCGCGAGTTAAATGTTCTGTGCGCAATAAGTCTTTCATCTGATGAATTCTACCCTCACGGTAAGGTGTGCTCATGGGTATTTTCAGACGCGGAAGCGATACTGCAACCGATACAGATCTGCTTACACGCCCCGAATTAGAAGAAGATGATGGTGGTCATGATCGGTTTTCGCATTATGTTGCGAAAGAGAAAATCGTTGAATCTGCTGTCACAGGCAAAGCCGTGAAAGCTCTGTGTGGCAAAAAATGGATTCCATCACGAGATCCAGAAAAATACCCAATTTGTCCAGCATGCAAAGAGATTCACGATGGATTGCGCGAAGCGCCAGAAGATAAATAAGATGAAAAAACTGACGCCATTAGTTGCGTTAATTCTTGCTCTTTCAACTTTAGTGTCATCACCACCTTTTGCAAGTGCAGCTTCGCAACCGCGCAAAGTTCTCTCAGGTTGGATTCCTTATTACTCAATGAATAAGGCACTTCCTGCGGCGATTGCAAATGCAGACATTGTTCGTGA
The DNA here is from genome assembly GCA_903890345.1 of uncultured Actinomycetes bacterium. GTDB lineage: Bacteria > Actinomycetota > Actinomycetes > Nanopelagicales > Nanopelagicaceae > Planktophila. Next base: position 2,391 of record CAITAV010000088.1, on the reverse strand, counting down.
AGTTATGCCATTTTGGTACACACTTAAATTCAATGGCGCAAAGAAACTTCCAGTTGTTACTGACTTATACGCGCCCGCAAATCCGAGTGTTCCAATCTCGGTGCCACTTACTGCAATGCGTAATGCGGGATTCACGATTATTCCTACGATTACTGATGGAACAAGTGAATTGGTTTTGGCGAAATTACTTGCTAATCCAACTTCTCGTACTCAGGTAGTCACAGCAATAACTAATCTTGTGATGACAAATAATTACGATGGAATTGATTTGGACTTTGAAGGTTTCGCTTTCGTTGATAAAAATACAACGTGGAACTCCACAAAACCTAATTGGGTTGCATTTGTGAAAGAACTCAGCGGAGTTCTGAAATCAAAAAATAAGTTGCTATCGGTATCTACGCCTTACCTTTATGATCCAGCAGAAGCACAAAAAGGTTATTTTGTTTATGCATGGGCCGAAATTGCTCCGTACATAGATCGCCTACGAATAATGACGTATGACTTTTCAGTTTCTAAACCAGGACCGCTTGGTCCACTTGCTTGGACCGAAAAAACAATTAAGTATGCAATTTCAGTGATGTCTGCTTCAAAGGTATACGTTGGAATTCCCGGTTATGGTCGAGATTGGGTAACCAAAGTTGAAGGCACCTGTCCTGTAGAAGTTGCCAATGTTGTAAAAGTTGGTGCAAAAGCCGCAACGTTTGTACTGCGAGATGCCGCAGCCCTTGCGCAAGGTTATGGCGTTATTCCAACGTATGACGAAGCACTCGGAGAAGTTAATTTCACATATAACAAGGTGTACAGCGGACTAACGGCTGCTGGTTTAGCAACAACGTGCACAGCAACTCGAACTGCTTGGTATCAAGATGCACGCAGCTTCACTTCACGAATTGGATTCGTTTCTAAATACAGACTCGGCGGCGTAGCGCAGTGGACATTTGGAATGGAAGATATGGCAGGTTCGCAAGCCATTAGAGATGCAGCCCTTGCTATCGCACCAGATCAAGTCGTTAGTTCTATTTCTTTAAATAGCGCCACCGCTGAAGTTGCCACATCAGTGGAATTTGGTTCAATCATTGGGCTCAAGGCAATGTTCCAACTACCCGATAAGTTGCCGATCAGTAATTTATTGGTGCGCATAGAAACTAAATCTGCGAATGAAACACAGTGGCGAGAAATTGCAACGAGCACAACCGGTATAGATGGTGCAATACAAGTGCCGCTACTACTGTCAAAGAGCACTTCACTTCGTGCTCGTACTGATGGCACATGGGAACGACTTGAATCTATTTCTCAAGAAGTACCAGTTGTTATCACTCGCCGAATTTCTGTGAACGCTCCAGTATCGGCACTGCGATCACAAGCATTTGAAATAACTGGCGCTCTTTCACCACGTCTAAGTGGCGTACCAGTTCAGTTGTTGCAACAGCGAGCCGGTAAGTGGGCTCCAGTAGGTACCCCAGTAGCTACAGATGTAAATGGAGCATTCTTAATTCCAACATCAACTGCACAAAAAGGTTTTGGTAAGTACAAAGTAAGCGTTGCGCAAGATGCATTATGGAATCAAGCAGAATCAGAAGTATTTACGGTGGTGATCAGATAGTGGTAAAAACCAAATCAAAGATTGAAGAAGAGATCAACGCAATTTTTTCTACAGACCGTCCATGGGTAACAATCGTTTGGGATGATCCAGTAAATCTTATGGATTACGTAACCTATGTATTTATGGAGCTATTTAGTTATTCACGTGAGCGAGCAACAGAATTAATGATGAAGGTTCACACTGAAGGCAAAGCAGTGGTGTCCGAAGGCACTCGTGAAGAGATGGAGCACGATGTTGCAAGGCTTCACGAATACGGATTATGGGCAACACTTCAGCATGGAGATCAAGGCTAATGAGCGAGAGCCACGGATTTACTCGTCACGGTGAAGAGTTATTCGTCGCACAATTTTCTGATTCCGAAAAAGAAGTTCTCATTAATCTTTCACAACAAATTATTGAGTTACTGGCAGAACGTGTGGATCACAATGACCAAGATCCATTGGCTGCGATGGTGGGAATAACTACTCATGATTCGCCACCGGATGACGAAGTATTACTTCGCTTATTGCCAAATGCTTATGCAGACGGGGTGGATGCATCTGAGTTTCGTAGGTACACCGAATCAGTATTGCGAACCAAGAAACAAGCACACGCCATGTCGATTCGCACAATGCTCATGAGTAGCGAAGATGGAAGTATCGAACTCAATCACGATCTCGCAAATGCGTGGTTAGGTGGCATAAATGACATTCGCCTTGCACTTGGCGTGCGTCTAAATGTTGAGAAAAATTCTCATGAAGAACTCGAATTATTAGCACCCGATGATCCGATGCGCGGTGTGTACGGTG
>CAITAV010000087.1 GCA_903890345.1 uncultured Actinomycetes bacterium | reverse complement strand
CGAACAACAGAGCCACCAATAGTGACCGTGATAGATCTAAAATTCGCATCTTTGTCCACGATCGCATGATGCTTACCAACATGAACAGTTTCTGAATCCCATTCCTGCAGAGTTACAAAAGTTAAGCTGGCACCTGATTCAACTTTGAATTCAATTTCTTCTGCCAACAAGGTGTTACCGGTATTAGCAAGAATCACGGTTGCTCGAGCGTTGGACCCAACTTGAATTAAGACACGAGAAAACTCAGCAGCTTTGAGGTCAAAAGAATCTCGCGACAAATGAATCGCTGAGGTAACTTCAGTATTGGCAGCGATTTTTAACACTGCGACATCTGCGGAAAACTCTCGAACTCTGTTCATTACCGCGTCATCGGTTGTGCTTAATGATGGAAGTAACTCGCGCGAAATTCTTTCAAAAGACACTCCTGAAGGAAGTGCAGAAAGCGACGAAAGCGAACGATGCCCAGCAATTGCTGCTGTTCCATCATGTAAACCTTTAAGACGATTCAGTGGAGTAAAACGCCACGACTCTTCCCGCCCATGAGGCACCAAAATATTTGAGGTTAAAACACTCATCAACCAACAGCGCCTTCCATTTGAAGTTCAATCAAACGGTTGAGTTCGAGTGCGTACTCCATTGGGAGTTCGCGAGCAATTGGCTCAATAAACCCACGAACAATCATCGCCATCGCTTCATCTTCAGTTAGACCTCGTGACATCAGATAGAACAATTGATCATCACTGATCTTAGAAACTGTTGCTTCGTGACCCATCGAAACATCATCTTCGCGAACATCTACATACGGATATGTATCTGAACGAGAAATTGTGTCTACAAGAAGCGCATCACACTTAACAGTGCTCTTTGAATGATGAGCGCCTTCTTGAATCTGTACCAAACCTCGGTATGAAGTTCTGCCACCACCACGAGCAACTGATTTAGAGATAACAGTTGAAGATGTGTATGGCGCAGCGTGAACCATCTTGGCACCAGAGTCTTGATGTTGACCCTCTCCAGCAAATGCTAATGAAAGTGTTTCACCTTTTGCATGCGGTCCCATCAGGAACACTGCTGGGTATTTCATGGTCACCTTTGAGCCAATGTTTCCATCGATCCACTCCATGGTTGCACCCTCTGCACAAGTAGCTCGCTTGGTAACTAAGTTATAAACGTTGTTTGACCAATTCTGAATAGTTGTATATCGAACTCGTGCGCCCTTTTTAACAATGATTTCGACAACCGCAGAGTGCAGAGAATCGGACTTGTAAATAGGTGCAGTACAACCTTCTACATAATGAATATATGAATCTTCATCAGCGATGATTAGGGTACGTTCGAATTGGCCCATATTTTCAGTGTTAATGCGGAAATATGCTTGTAAAGGAATCTCTACGTGCACTCCTTTAGGAACATAAATAAACGAACCACCGGACCACACAGATGTGTTTAAGGCGGCGAACTTATTATCGCCAACTGGGATTACTGTTCCGAAGTACTCTTTGAATAATTCCGGATGCTCACGTAACCCTGAATCAGTATCAAGAAAAATAACGCCTTGCGCAGCAAGATCTTCACGAATTGAGTGATACACAACTTCAGATTCGTATTGCGCGGCAACACCTGAAACAAGGCGTTGTTTTTCCGCTTCTGGAATACCTAAACGATCGTAGGTGTTCTTAATATCTTCTGGAAGGTCGTCCCATGTTTGTGCTTGCTTTTCAGTGGAGCGAACAAAATATTTAATTGTGTCAAAAAAGATTCCAGATAGATCTGATCCCCATGATGGCATTGGCTTCTTCTCAAATAGTGCCAAGCCTTTGAGGCGTAGATCTAGCATCCATTGAGGTTCGGATTTCTTGGATGAGATGTCGCGAACAACATCTTCATTGATTCCTCGCTTGGCGTTATCGCTAGTCTCATTCTTATCTGCCCAGCCGTATTCGTAATTACCAATTCCTTCGAGTTCTGGGTGGGCGATTGTCATGAGCGACCTCTCTTAGTAGTTACAGAACGAGCTATTTTTGGAACGAAAGTTGTGCAGACGCCATCGCCATGGGCAATGGTTGCCAAACGCTGAACGTGAGTGCCGAGAAGTTCTGAGAACGCACGAGTTTCCGCTTCACACAATTGTGGGAACTCGGCTGCAACGTGTGCGATCGGGCAATGGTGCTGGCAGATCTCTTCTCCATGAGCTTTAACAACGACACTTGCCGCATAACCTTGCTCAGAAAGAAACGAAGCAAGAGCGTCACTCTTATGTGATTTTTTAACAAGTGAAAGTGAAGCTTTTTTAACTATGTCATTCGCCCGAGATTCTGCAAAAGCTTTAATGCTCTCTTCTCCCACTTGCGCAGACATGAATTTCAATGCTGCTACTGCTAAATCATCATATGAGTGTTCAAATTTTTCACGTCCGTTATCAGTCATCACAAAAACTTTTGAAGGTCTTCCGCGACCTCGAACAAGGGCTGCATGCGGTTCGCGTGCTTCTAAAACTCCATCCGAAACAAGGGCGTCTAAATGGCGACGAATTCCGGCCGGAGTAAAACCAAGCTTTTTCGAAAGGGCAGCAGCAGTTGAAGGTCCGTTTTCTAGGATTTGGCGAGCCACCGCATCGCGGGTGCGCACGTCATCGGTAGGTGCTATTCCTGCGGCTATTTTCACAACACTATTGTGTCGTAAATCAATGATTCTTACCACTCGAGGCACGCCTGCAAATGGCATCTTCAATCATGCCTGCCAATCTAGGCTAAGCCTATGAGCGAATTTGCCCGAAAATGGTTAGTGGCAATTCTGCGGATTCTCTTAATTTTTCAAACCGGCATTGTGCTTACCGGCGGAGTAGTTCGATTGACGGGTTCGGGCTTAGGTTGCCCAACCTGGCCAGAGTGCACAGGCGATTCATATACCCCAGTTCATGGACAAATCGAAGGTTTTAAATCGTGGATTGAATTTGGTAATCGCTTATTAACTTTTGCACTCGTTCTAGCATGTGCGCTATCCATTCTTGCGGTGTTAATAAGTAAACGAAAAGATCTGCGCCTTTTAGTATTTGGACAATTCGCAGGAATCTTTGGACAAGCAATTTTGGGCGGCATAACAGTGCTCACAGATTTACACCCGCTTCCTGTGGCTGGTCACTTCGTACTATCCATCATTTTGATTGCAGGTGCACAATCATTATTAACAAAAGCGAAAACTCCATACGAGCGAGTAAGGCTGGGGAAAAATCCTATGCATGCACTTTCTCGTGGCCATATAGGTCTGACTTTCATAGTTATCGTTGCCGGCACAATAGTCACGGGATCTGGTCCTCACGCAGGTGATGTTGCATCACCGAGATTTGGATTTGATGTTCAAACCATCGCTTGGCTACACGCAGATCTCGTAATAGCGCTACTCGGCCTATCCCTTGCCTATGTAATTTATGCATTAACACCTGTTGCAACTAAAAGTTTGCTCAAATTCTTTTTCCTTGCCGCTCTGTTGCAGGGCGCGATTGGGTACATTCAATATTTCCTTGGCTTGCCAGAATTAATTGTTGCCCTACACATGCTCGGTTCCACATTAGTGTGGATAATTGCATGGAAAGTATGGCTATCCATTTCAAGACAACCACAGAGAGTGAATTAGATTAATGAGCGCAATAGCCAATTGGAGTAAAGAAGACGATTTAGTAATTTCCCATGCTCGAGCCCTTGCAATGGATGCAGTTCAAAAAGTCGGAAACGGCCATCCTGGAACAGCAATGTCACTGGCCCCTGTCGCCTACTTACTCTTTCAGCGCCATTTAAAACACGATCCAAGTGATCCGAATTGGATTGGACGAGATCGATTCATTCTCTCGTGTGGGCATTCGTCATTAACTTTGTATACACAACTCTTTCTCAGTGGTTATGGCTTAGAGATTAAAGATCTTCAAGAGTTTCGTACATGGGGTTCGTTAACTCCTGGACATCCAGAGTTTGGTCATACCGCTGGAGTTGAAATGACAACAGGTCCTTTAGGTCAAGGAGTTTCAACTGCAGTGGGAATGGCAATGGCGGCGAGGTTTGAACGCGGTCTATTTGATCCTTCAACAATTGATGGTTCATCTTTATTTGATCACAATGTATGGGTTATCTGTTCCGACGGAGACTTACAAGAAGGTGTCAGTAGCGAAGCAGGATCCTTTGCAGGTACCCAAGCGCTCGGTAATTTGAATGTTATTTATGATGACAATCGCATTTCTATTGAAGGTGACACACACGTCACATTTACAGAGGATGTTTCTGCAAGATATCGCGCATACGGTTGGGAAGTTATCGAAGTCCCTGCGCAATCAAATGGCGATGTAGATTTGGTTAAGTTAGACAAAGCGATGACACAGGCAGCTGGAAATCTAAAACAACCAACGCTGATTAGATTAAAGACAGTTATTGCATGGCCAGCACCACAAGCAAGGGGCACGGCTAAATCCCATGGCTCAGCACTTGGAGCAGAAGAAATCGCTGCAACCAAAAAAGAACTCGGCCTTAATCCAGATGAGCACTTTGCATTTCCGCAGAATTTATTGGATCACTCTCGTCTGGTAAAACAGCGCGGTGCTTCATTTCGAAAAGAGTGGAATACAAAGTTTGAAGCGTGGAAGAACGCAGAACCAGAACGCGCTAAAACTCTGAAAAGAGTACTTTCCCAAGAACTTCCCGCAGATTGGGACTCTCTCGTTCCAACTTTTGAATCTGGGACAGAGATTGCAACTCGCAAAGCATCTGGTGATGTGATTAACGCTCTTGCACAGAAACTGCCTGAAATGTGGGGTGGTTCGGCGGATCTAGCAGATAGTAATAACACCACAATTGAAGGTGGAGATTCATTTCTTCCAGAATCTAGCGCAATGAAAAATGCTAATCCGTATGGTCGCATCATCCACTTTGGTATCCGAGAACACGCAATGGGATCGATATTAAATGGCATCACATTAAGTGGTTTAACAAAAGCTTTTGCTGGCACATTCGCTGTTTTCAGCGATTACATGAGACCTGCAGTTCGTTTGGCAGCTCTCATGAAACTACCTTCTACATTTGTTTGGACTCATGATTCAATCGGTTTAGGTGAAGATGGGCCAACGCATCAACCTGTTGAACACTTTGCCGCACTTCGTGCGATTCCAGATTTAGATGTAATCAGACCAGCAGATG
>CAITAV010000086.1 GCA_903890345.1 uncultured Actinomycetes bacterium | reverse complement strand
GCTGGTCGTTGGGACTTTATGTTTAGCGTGATTAAAAACTATCGCACGCGTGGAAAGGATTATGTTCTTCCTGATAGAAACTCCGTTTATATGACTGTTCCATTCATGCGTGCTTATACAGAACTACTTGTGCGCACGTGTCACAAACGCGGAGCACATGCGATAGGCGGAATGGCTGCATTTATCCCAAGTTCAGATCCATCCATAAATGAAACAGCATTTGCAAAGGTGAGTGCCGATAAGGCGCGTGAGGCCAATGATGGCTTTGATGGATCATGGGTGGCACATCCCGGAATGGTAGAAATTTGTCGTCAGGAATTTACAAAAGTTTTAGGTGAACGTCCAAACCAAAAGGATAAATTACGTGAGGATGTGGTTGTCACCGCTGCTGATTTACTCAACGTTAAGGCCACGCCAGGTGAAGTTACCGAAGCTGGATTGCGAAATAACATCAGTGTGGCTATTCAATATTTAGAAAAATGGTTAAAGGGCACAGGAGCGGTTGCGATTTTTAATCTTATGGAAGATGCGGCAACTGCAGAGATATCTCGATCCCAAATTTGGCAGTGGATTCATAATGAAATCACTCTCGAAGATGGCACAGCGATATCACCTGAACTTGTTACGAAATTAGCAGATGAAGAAGTTGCAAAATTAGGTGGCGATGCATCGATTTATTCAGTCGCTCGGGACACATTTATCTCAGTAGCCATAAACGATGAGTACCTTGATTTTCTTACTCTGCCAGCCTATGCACGCATGCCCTAACCTTTTGTTAACCCGGGGTTATCTCACTGTTTCACAATCTGGGACATTTCACCCTCGTCAAGAGCCTTTGTTCAGAACTACTATGCCAATAGTGAAATTCAACTTAGAAGGAGTCCATTAATTGAAAATGAAGGCTGCAGTTCTAGAAGGAATTGGCTCACAGTTTGAAGTATGTGAAGTTGATTTAGATAAACCAAAAGCTGGTGAAGTTCTAGTAAAAATTGCAGCGAGCGGGCTCTGTGCAAGTGATTTAAACGCCATCGATGGCAAACGTAAACTTGTTCCATTTCCTGCTGTAATTGGACACGAAGCCGCTGGCGTAGTTATAGAAGTTGGGCCAGGTGTTACGTCGCCAGCAGTTGGTGATCACGTAATTCTTTCCATCGTTCCTAATTGCGGGACTTGTTCATACTGCAAAGAAGGACGACCAAATTATTGTTCCACTGCTGGAGATGCCATGGGTGTCGGCGGAATGTTTGATGGAACCAGTCGACTTTCACGCAATGGAGAAAAACTCAATCAATTTCTTACTGTTGCTTCTTTTGCCGAGTACTCAGTTGTTCCAGTTTCTGGGTGCGTGATAATTCCTAAAGAGATGCCACTTGATCGTGCCGCACTTATTAGTTGCGCAGTCCTTACTGGATATGGTGCGGTTGCTAATACGGCAAAAGTTGAAGCCGGAAGCCGTGTGGCCGTATTTGGCTGTGGTGGAGTTGGTTTAAATATTATTCAAGGCGCACGGATGAAAGGTGCTAAGAGAATTATTGCTGTCGACGTGACAGAGGAAAAACTTCAGCTAGCAAAAAAAGTTGGAGCAACTGATTTAGTCAATGCTTCAAAAGTAGATCCAGTCGCTGCAATAAAAGAATTAACAGGCGGAGTTGATTACGCATTTGAAGCGCTCGGTCGCGAAGAGACAATCGCACAAGCGTGGCTGACTGTAGATGTGGGCGGACAACTCACTCTGGTCGGTCTACTT
>CAITAV010000085.1 GCA_903890345.1 uncultured Actinomycetes bacterium | reverse complement strand
TTTTGTTTCGGGGCAATTGGTTCCACTCTTTGAACAACCATATGCAAAAGAACAAATCGCACTGGTAATAAATAAGGTCCTCGAATTATCTGCACAACAAGGCGTTGGTGCTCCACCTGCTGAAGTAATCGAACCCGAAGAGGAAGAAGCACTCAAAGCACTTGAGACAGGTGATTTTAAAAGCGCAGAGGCTGCTTATAAAAAATTGCTTGCTCGTAAACCAAATGACTCATTTGCAAAATTAGGGTTGGCGCAGACTGAGTTGTTTATCCGAACAGATGGTTTAAATCCAGAAACAACAAAGGCTGCGGCAGATGCTGATCCGCTCAATGTGCTTGCTGCGATGGCGTGCGCGGATATCGAAGTGATGAGTGCAGATGTGCAAGCAGCTTTTGATCGTTTGTTGCACTGCGTACGAAATTGTTCAGCAGAAGATAAGAAGATGGCAAAAGATCACCTACTTGCACTCTTTGCATTAGTAGATCCTGCAGATCCACGTTTGATTAAAGCACGCAGCGATTTAGCTAACGCGTTATTTTAGGAATCAGCCAGAACCTTCTGTGTTGCCAGCATCTGCGGCGCGCACATCATTGATCTGATACTTATCAATCGCTTCTTGAATTAACTTAGGCTTAATTTCACCTTGGGCTGCTAATTGTTGAAGTGCTGAAACAACGATTGATTCTGCATCAACTTTAAAGTGACGACGCAGAGCACCACGAGTATCTGATAAACCAAAGCCATCAGTACCAAGTGCTGCAAAAGGTTGCGTAACCCACGGAGCAATTTGATCCTGCACCGCGCGCATAAAGTCTGACACCGCAATAACTGGACCCTTTGCACCATCTAGTTTGCTTGTGATGTAAGCAGTGCGTTGATCTTGTGGATTAAGCATGTTGTGACGATCAACTGCAAGGCCATCTCTACGTAGTTCATTCCATGAAGTAACAGACCAGACTGAGGCTGCGATATCGAAATCTTCTGCCAGTAACTTCTGTGCCTTAAGCGCCCAGTTAACGCCTACACCTGATGCAAGTAACTGAACGTTTTTCTTACTCTTAATAGTTGCTGGTGCGTATAGATAAATACCGCGCAAGAGTCCATCGACATCTAGATTCTCTGGTTCTGCAGGTTGCACATATGGCTCGTTGTAAACAGTGAGGTAGTAGTAAATATTTTCAGAGTTAGGTCCATACATACGGCGCAGACCATCTTTAACAATGTGGCCAAGTTCAAAGGCAAATGCTGGATCGTATGCAACAACTGCTGGGTTAGTCGCAGCCAATAAATGTGAGTGACCATCTTCGTGTTGTAGACCTTCGCCATTAAGAGTTGTGCGGCCTGCGGTTGCACCAACTACGAAACCGCGAACAAGTTGATCGGCTGCGGCCCAGAAAGCATCTCCTGTGCGTTGGAAACCAAACATTGAGTAGAAGATATAAATAGGAATCATCGGCTCATCGTGCGTTGAATAAGAAGATCCAACTGCAGTAAAGGATGCAACAGAGCCTGCTTCGTTGATTCCTTCGTGAAGAATTACTCCCTCAGTTGATTCTTTGTAAGAAAGCATTAGTTCGCGGTCGACAGACATGTACTTCTGTCCCTTAGGAGAATAAATCTTTAGAGTTGGGAAGAGGGAATCTAAACCAAATGTGCGTGCTTCATCAGGAATAATTGGAACAATCCTTGATCCAAGTCCTGGATCCTTAATTAAATCTTTGAGCATGCGAACAAATGCCATTGTTGTTGCAATTTCTTGTTGACCAGAGCCGCGCTTTACAGATTCATATGCAGAGTCATCTGGTTGTGCCAATGGCTTTGAAATGCTGCGGCGACGTGGAATAGAGCCACCGAGTGCTTGACGACGTTCTGCTAAATATTTTGCCTCTGGTGAATCTGCTGGCGGACGGTAATAAGAAGGTAAGTACGCATCGAGTTTGTCATCTGCCAATGGAATCTGCAGACGATCGCGGAATTGCAAAATATCTTCCTTAGTCATCTTCTTCATCTGGTGCGTTGAGTTACGACCTTCGAAGTGCGAACCAAGTGTCCAGCCCTTAATTGTTTTAGCCAGAATTACAGTTGGGCGACCATTGTCTTGAACTGCTGCGGTATAGGCGGCAAATAGTTTGCGGTAATCATGTCCACCACGTTGTAATCCCCAAATTTGATCATCGCTCCAGTTAGAAACCATTGCAGCTGTGCGTGGATCGCGACCAAAGAAGTGCTCACGGATGAATGCACCATTTTCTGCTTTAAATGTTTGGTAATCACCATCAAGTGTTGTGTTCATGATGTTTACAAGGGCGCCTTCGCGATCTTGGGCTAGAAGTGGATCCCACCCGCGTCCCCAAATAACTTTTATAACATTCCAGCCGGCGCCACCGAAGACAGATTCGAGTTCTTGAATAATCTTGCCATTACCGCGCACGGGACCATCGAGACGTTGCAAGTTACAGTTAACAACAAATGTGAGGTTATCTAAATTTTCACGAGTTGCTAAACCAATTGCACCGAGAGTATCTACTTCATCAACTTCACCATCTCCAAGAAATGCCCAGACACGTTGATCTGATGTGTCTTTGATTCCGCGGTTATGTAAGTAACGATTAAAGCGTGCTTGATAAATTGCATTGATTGGACCAATACCCATTGACACAGTTGGGAATTGCCAAAAATCTGGCATCAAACGTGGGTGAGGGTATGAAGATAATCCGCCAGCAGGATGTGAAAGTTCTTGGCGGAATCCATCTAACTGATCTTCAGTAAAACGTCCTTCAAGAAATGCGCGTGCATACATTCCGGGAGATGCGTGCCCCTGGAAGAAAATTTGATCTCCGCCACCTGGATGATCTTGTCCGCGGAAGAAGTGGTTAAAACCAACTTCATATAAAGACGCAGAAGATGCGTATGTTGAAATATGTCCGCCCACACCAACACCTGGACGTTGTGCGCGATGAACCAACATCGCTGCGTTCCAACGATTAAATTGACGAATACGTTTCTCGAGCGCTTCATCTCCAGGAAACTCTGGTTCGTGTGATGGAGAAATAGAGTTGATGTAATCAGTTGTGCGAAGTGCAGAGAGTGGAACGCCATTTTCACGTGCATGCTTTAAAAGATTAAGCATTAAGTAACGAGCGCGTACAGGTCCTGCATGTTTAAGGGCTTGATCAAAGGATGCTTGCCATTCAGCGGTTTCACTTGGGTCCACATCGACTAGCTGCTCGATGATCTGATCTGGCGCCTCAAATGTTTCGCTCATAGACGTATTCTCCACGTACTGGGCAGTTAGTGGAAATTGAAGCAATGAATAGCAGGAAAACACTTGCGCTCGCGCCAATCATTGTGTGGACTTAGCCCGTGCCAAGCAGACTGGGAGTAGCCCAAGGCGACCTTGTACTTGAGGTTGGCTATGACGATGAGTGTGATGAAGAATTACGTGCATCAATTAAAGCAATCACTGGTACCGAATTTTTAGGCAGTGATAATCACGAAGTAGTCGACGCAGTAATTTTGTGGTGGCGAGATGGCGATGGCGATCTTGTCGATGAATTAGTTGACGCACTGACTTACCTTTCAGAAACTGGACCAATTTGGGTACTGACACCAAAACTTGGTCGGCCCTATCATGTTGAACCAAGTGAGATCCAAGACGCAGCGCCAACGGCTGGCTTAAGCCAAACTTCAACGATTCCTATTTCAAAAGATTGGACCGCCACACGTCTAGTGGCACGTAAAGCCGGCAAGCGATAAGTTTGCGCACATGACATTAACAATTGGCCAAGCCGCACCAGATTTTAATTTGATGGATCAACACGGAACAAATGTTTCGCTCTCCTCATTTAAGGGAAAGAAAAACGTAGTTGTTCTCTTCTATCCATTCGCATTCTCAGGAATTTGCACTGGCGAACTCTGTGCACTTCGTGATGACCTTGCAGCATTTCAAAATGACAACGTTCAATTACTAGCAGTTTCTTGCGATCCAATGTATGCACAACGTGCATTCGCAGAAGCAGAAGGTTACAAATTCCCAGTACTTGCAGACTTCTGGCCACACGGCGCAGCTGCAAAGGCTTACGGTGTTTTTGATGAAGCGCGCGGTTGCTCAGTTCGTGGAACATTCGTAATTGATAAAGAAGGAATCCTGCGTTGGCAGGTAGTAAATGGTCTAGGCGATGCGCGTAACGTCGCTGATTACAAGGGTGCAATCGCATCTCTTTAATAGGTTAGACTTAGGGCTCCACTTAACGGTGGAACTTAAGGGTGCTTAGCTCAGTGGTAGAGCGTCTCGTTTACACCGAGAATGTCGGGGGTTCGAAACCCTCAGCGCCCACCAGGTACTAAAAACAATTACACATACTGCACTTACCAAGCCAGGGAGGCGTTATGAAAGCCAGCCCCAGCGATCAGCGCCACGTTCTAGATATTCAAAATTTTGATTTCACAACTGCAACTCTAAAAAATAAAGCAGCAAATCTTTCTGAAATTGCTGAGATAAATAAGCTAACAATTCGTGCAAACAATGCACGCGATTTACGTATCGGCGCCCAAACAGAAGCAAGTGATGTGCAGCGCGAACTTTCTCGTGCAGAAGGCGATGTCGAGCAAGTTGTATCTCGAATTACCCGCGATGAAGCTCGTCTTAACTCTGGCACCGGTTCCCCTAAAGATTTAGAGGGTTTAACCCATGAAGTTGCAACGCTTAATAAGCGCCGAGCCGAACTTGAAGAAGTAGAACTCGAAATCATGATGCGCATGGAAGCAATCAAAGAGCGCATTTCTACCCTTGAAAAAGAAGAGTCCGAACTAGCAGCACAAATCGCAGATCTTGAGATCAAGAAAGAGAACGCTGTCACAGTTATTAACTCTGACTTAGAAAAAATTGCACACGAGCGAAGCGCAACAGCTAAATCTGTAGATACAGCGCTGCTCGAGTTATACGAAAAGATTCGAAGCGGCGGGGGATCAGGGGCTGCAGCGCTAAAGGCTGGTCAATGTGGCGGCTGTAATCTTTCAATTAACGCAGTCGAACTTAAGCGAATGTTAGATTTAAGCGAAGACGAAGTTGTACGCTGCGAAGAGTGCCGTTGCATATTGGTGCGTGGAGTTTAAGAAATGGCTAGAGCATTTACATTAACCGCAGATGGCGGATCCCGCGGCAATCCCGGTCCAGCAGGTTATGGCGCAGTTGTTAGTGAAGGTGGAAAAATTGTTGCCGAGCTCTATGACTACATCGGCGTTGCAACCAATAACGTTGCTGAATACCAAGGATTAATCGCTGGCCTCATTCACATTCACTCACTTGATCCAGATGCAACTGTTGAAGTTCAAATGGATAGCAAATTAGTTGTCGAACAGATGAGCGGACGTTGGCAGATCAAGCATTCAAATATGCGCGAACTTGCATCGCAAGCACGCGCAGCCCACACGCCATCGTTAGTTACATACTCATGGATTCCACGCGACCTTAATTCACACGCCGATCGCTTGGCTAATAAAGCACTAGATAATGAAAGCGGCGGATCAGATACTCACGCACCTGTGCAAATTAATTACCTGACAGATCGCCTGCGCTCTGATGAAGTACCGACAACAATTTACTTAATTCGCCACGGTGATACACCAATGACACCAGAGCGTCGTTTCTCAGGTGCTGGCAAAAACGACCCAGCGCTTTCAGATGCCGGACTCGCACAAGCCGCAGCAGTTGCAACAGTTATTGAAGCGATTAAACCGGATGTATTAATTGCATCCCCAATGAAGCGTGCGCAACAAACTGCTCAAGCAATTGCGCAATCAACACACTTGCAAATCATTGATGATGAGATCTGGACAGAACTTTCATTTGGTCACTGGGATGGCTTAACAAATCAAGAAGTTCGCGCACAATTTCCAGAAGAGTATGAAGCTTGGCTTTCATCCACAGCCGTTGCACCTAAAGATGGTGAATCACATAACTCCATTGCAGCTCGTGTTGAAGCAGGCTTAAGTCACTTAGTTGACACATACCCTGGTAAAAAAGTTGTCGTAGTAACTCATAACATGGTTATTCGCCACGCAATCCGCATAACAGTTGGCGCACCTATCGAAGGCGTATTCCACATAGACATCACTCCGGCATCTATTACATCTATGACAATCTGGCCAAGTGATGGTTTACGTTGCTTGCGCATGGTCAGCAACGACGCACATTTAAGTTAAATCACGCGTAAATAAATCACGTTTACTAATCACTTATCTCTGTCGTATCCTTAACTACTGAAGAGTCGCCCGGATCACCGCGTTGTCGCAAGACACCGAGGAAAGTCCGGACTTCACAGAGCAAGGCGGTGGGTAACACCCACCCGGAGCAATCCGCGGGAACAGTGCAACAGAAA
>CAITAV010000084.1 GCA_903890345.1 uncultured Actinomycetes bacterium | reverse complement strand
TAAGGCAGTGACAGAGGAATCAACTATCAGGGCAACATCTTGCATTGCAGCAGGCATTACACCCACCCGATGCGGGCGAACAAGTTGCGCAATCGGCAACGCCCCTATATTTATTGCAAATGCACTGGAACGTGCCGGCAAATTGTATTGACTAAGAATGCGCGGATGAATCTCTCCTGCATGTGCAACAACTTTTCCATCCACGATAAGTTCGGCGCAACGTCCTGGATGCCAAGGCGCAAGATCTGAGCGTTTAATTTCAAAATCCAAATGACACAGTTCGAGGATCTCCTGCGCAAAGGCTATGGCATCACTCCACGCATAATCAGATGATTTTGCCTGCCAGGAATCTTCTTCCTTTTTCCCGACTAACAACCCTGAAACCATTTCAGATTGTTCAGGAACGGATGCAAATATCTTAGATATAACATCTGCTGAAGGGCGCTTAGAGATGTCTGGATTAATTGACGCTTCCAATTTTTGTGAACTTCTAAAAATAGATCCCAACTCGAATATCGCAAAGCTTTTGGCTCCGCGACTGATGTTACGAGCTGCAACTTCAATCAAACCCGGAATTAAATGAACTCTCAACAACGGGTTCTCATCCGACATAGGATTTGCTAGCGCGTATGTTGCCGCGCGTGGGCCTACAAAACCCATCTCATCAATTGTCTTCTGATTGGTAAATGGGAAGGTCAACACTTCAGCAAACCCACGGTTAGCCAAATACTGAGCAATAACGCGGCGTCTCTTTTGTGCAGGGGTTAATGACGCATGCAAAGGTCGATTAGGTAATATGGACGGAATAGATTCATAACCAATAATGCGTGCAACTTCTTCTGCAATATCTGATGTGTTAACTAAATCTGGTCGCCATGATGGTGGATCAATATCCCACTTCTTTTCATCTACATCGCAACCAACTACACGCAAGGTTCTGGCAACTTCGGCAGGTTTTATCTCAAAGCCCAGAATTTTAGAGATGTCGTGAGGATCTATGCTAAAAGTTGGTGGAAATTTTGCTTCACCGGTAAATGCAGTTTCAACATGCTGGGCTGAACTGTTTTCAGTCAATAATTGAACAAAGCGTGCCGATGCAAACTCAGCCAATGATGGATCTACTCCGCGTTCTAATCTGCGCGATGCTTCTGAAGACAACTTATGTCGGCGAGAGTTTTGAGCGACCGCAATTGGATCAAAACGCACAGCTTCTAGTGCAATTTCGGTTGTAGTTTCTGTAATTTCAGATGAAGCACCACCCATAGTTCCTGCCAAGGCAAGTGGTTTTTCATCATCAGTTACCATTAAATCCAAAGGATCCAAGGTGCGAATTTGTCCATCAAGAGTTGTGAACTTCTCTGACTTACCAGCTCGCTTTAAATGCAAACTTCCCTTTATTTTATGTCGATCAAAAGCATGCAGTGGCTGACCTAGTTCAAGCATTACGTAATTCGTCACATCTACAACTAAAGAAATAGATCTCATACCCATTTTTTCAATTCGACGTTGCATCCAAAGAGGTGTTAATGCAGCAGAATCGAAATGTGACATCGTTCGAATATAGAAAATTGATGCACAATTCTTATCATCGATCTTCGGTTGGACGCCCTTGCCTGTATTTTCAAAGGTCAATGAACGTAAGGCATCGACAGGATCTGTGAACTTCAGATCGAATGCTCCTGCGATTTCGCGGGCAACTCCCCTGATACTGAGTGCGTAACCACGATCAGGGTTAACTGCAATATCGAAAATCACATCATCGATAAGCAAGGTTTGTCTTACATCATCCTTTATTGAAACCTGATCCTTTTTAAAAGCCATAATGCCCGCGTGATCATCACTTAAACCCAATTCTTTGGCAGAGCAAATCATTCCATTAGACGTTTTCCCATAAGTTTCGCGTGCTGCAATGTGAAAATCACCTGGCAGCACTGCACCCGGCAGAGCCACCACAACTATGTTGCCAACACTGAAATTTGTTGCCCCGCATATAACAAAGCGACTTTGTTTCTCACCACAATCTAAACCAACATATCGGATTGGCTTTTTGAACTCAGTAATTTCTTCAATCGAGAGAACTTCAGCAAAAACCAATGTACCTTGAACGTCATTGCCTTGCTTGATTATGTCTTCCACTTCAAACCCAACGCGTACAAGTCCTTGGGCAACATCCTCGGCTGACAAACTCTTCGGAATTTCGACAAACTCTTTTAACCAGGACAGTGGTGCGCGCATTACAACCCCACCCCAAACTGCCTTGTGAATCGCAAATCGCCTTCAACAATGTCGTGCATATCGGTTATTCCATGGCGAACCATCAACGTTCTTTCAAGTCCCATGCCAAATGCAAATCCACTGAACTCGTCTGTATCGATGCCGCATGTTTGCAGAACTCGTGGGTTAACCATTCCACATCCACCCCACTCAATCCATCGTCCATTGAAAAAAACATCTACTTCAGCACTTGGTTCAGTGAAAGGAAAGAATGATGGACGCAAACGAGTAGTGACATCAGGACCAAACATGTACCTAGCAAAATTATCCAGCGTGCCTTTCAAATGAGCCATAGTGATTCCGCGATCAACTACTAATCCTTCAACTTGATGGAACACCGGACTATGGGTGGCATCTAACTCATCAGCTCTAAAAGTTCTACCAGGGCAAATAACATAGATAGGTGGTTGTTTCGTGAGCATCGTTCTGATTTGTACAGGGGATGTATGTGTACGTAAAACCATGCCAGATTCCAATGGCTCAATGAAAAAAGTATCTTGCATAGTTCTGGCTGGATGATCGGCAGGAATATTTAATGCATCAAAGTTGAGCCATCCAGATTCCAATTCCGGACCTTCTTCAACAAAATATCCTTGTTCGATAAAGAAATCAGAAATATCATTTTTAATAATACTGATTGGGTGTAACCCACCCCGATGATTTCGCCGCACCGGAAGAGTGATATCTACAATTTCCTCAGCAAGCATTTTTTTATCACGTTCATCTTCTAATCTCCGTGTAGCTGTCTCCAGGGAGTTTGCGATGGAAGCTTTGGCTTCTCCTACTAATTTTCCTAGTAAGATTTTTTCCTCCGGTGATAGTGAACCTAATGATCGTGATGCACCGGAAATAGGAGACTTATCCCCCGTATGAGACAAACGTGCGCTCTTTAATTCATCTAAAGTCGAGGCGCCCTTAAAGGCCGAGACCGCTGCGTCAACCCAACCTTGAATTTCTTGCGCATTCATGGAGGCGAGTCTAACTGGTCGTACTTTAGGAAGTTGGGATATTTGCCAATTGATACATGACGATGCTTGCGGCAACAGATAAATTCAGGCTTTCTGCATTGCCAGGCATAGGAATTTTTACAGGAGTAATTCGATTATTTGACGCAGACAAGGCCGCAAAATTGTGCAATCCGCGAGCTTCATTTCCAAAAATTGCGACCACTGATCGATCTAAAACAATCTTTGAAAGCGGCAAATCAGCAGAAGTATCTAGGGCTACAAATGTGCAATCCCAGTTCAAAATTTCATCTAATGCCACGTTCTGGTAAACCGGAATGTGCCAAAGCGATCCAACCGTGCTACGAACAACCTTTGGTGAGAAAATATCAACGCTATTGGGCGATGTAATGACCGCGTCAAATCCAAAAGCATCTGCTGAACGGAGGATTGTGCCGGCGTTTCCTGGATCTTGAACTTCACTGAGATAAATAAATTTACTTTTCGCTGCTGGTACTAAATTCGCAATGGAAATATTTGGAATCTCGCATACCGCGATCAAACCCTGAGGCGTGACGGTATCGGACATAGTTCTAGCAACATCATCGGTGATACTCAGAACTTCACATTGTGCTTGATCTATAACATCAGCAAACTTTCCTAATGCGGAGTTAGTAACGTACAAGGTCTGCAACTTTGGGCCTGTGGCAGAAGCCAGCGCTTCACGAACACATTGAATCCCTTCGGCAATGAACAACCCAGATTCACTACGCTCTTTAGAACCTCTAGAACTGATAAGAGCCTTAACTCGCCCAACATGCGGGGAATTAAGGCTCTCAATCATGAGATCTAATTATGCAGATGTAAGACTCTTGCGAGCCACATCAACAAGTGCTTTGAATGTAGCTGGATCGTTAGTTGCTAAATCAGAGAGAATACGTCGATCAATTTCTACTCCTGCGCTTTTCAATCCCTGGATCAAACGGTTGTAGGTCAAACCATTTTCACGGCTTGCAGCGTTGATGCGCTGAATCCACAACTGACGGAAGTCACCTTTTTTGTCCTTGCGGTCATTAAAGGCATAAACCATTGAGTGCGTAACTTGTTCTTTCGCCTTTGTGAAAAGACGGGAACGTTGTCCGCGATAACCACTTGCACGTTCAAGAGTTGTGCGACGCTTCTTTGCTGCGTGAACTCCGCGTTTTACTCTAGCCATTTAATTCACGCTCCTTACTTCAAACCAAGCATGCGCTTGGCTGTAAATGTAGTTGACGGCTTTGCTGCTGACTCGTTGCTCAAGCGACGTGTAACACGTGAAGACTTGTGCTCAAGGAGGTGGCGCTTGCCAGCACGTTCGTGCATAACTTTTCCGGTTCCTGTGATGCGAAAGGTTTTCTTCGCGCCACTGTGAGTTTTCATCTTTGGCATTGTGCTCTCCTTAGTTCGGTTTCTCTTTACGCTTCTTCTTTCGCAGCTGCTAGCTCTTTAGCTTTGCGGGCTGCGCGTTGTTCAGCTACTGCTTCTGTCTTCTTCTTCGTAGGTCCTAATACCATTGTCATATTTCGTCCCTCTTGTTTAGGGGCGAATTCCACAAATGCAAATAGTGCAACATCTTCTGCAAGACGTTGTAGCAATTTGTAACCAAGTTCTGGTCTCGTTTGCTCTCTTCCACGGAACTGCATCGTTACTTTTACCTTGTCGCCACCTTTGAGGAATTTCTCGATATGAGCGCGCTTCGTCTCATAATCGTGATTTTCAATCTTTGGTCGCATACGCACTTCCTTCACCACAATGTGGGTCTGGTTCTGTCGCGCTTCCCGAGCTTTCTGTGCGATTTCGTACTTGTACTTTCCGAAATCCATAATTTTGCAAACGGGTGGGTTGGCATCTGGTGCAATCTCAACTAAGTCAAGACCAACTTCATCTGCCATCTTCAACGCGGTATCGATATCTACAACTCCAACTTGATCACCGGTGTGCCCGATGAGTCGAATTTGAGGTGTGCGAATTCGATCATTAATGCGCGGTTCAGTGCTGATTTGTGCTCCTTTGGTTAATCGCGGTTCGAACGCTTTGTGTGTTGCAAGCGCTACAAGAAAAACACCGCAAGGTGAATTGGTTAACCAATTCATAACCCTGACAAACCAACTCGCCGCAGCGATGGAGGTGGGAGCGGTACTCCTCTTGCAGTAACTATGCAGTCACTGGTCTGAGGTGAAGATTACCCGAGAGTTGGTCAAAGGCGAAATTTACGCTCAGGCACCCATGGCATGAACGCCACCATCGACGTGAATGATTTCTCCAGTTGTCTTTGGGAACCAATCAGAGAGCAGAGCAACCGCACCTTGCGCTGCAGGTACAGCATCTGTGACATCCCATTGAAGTGGCGCTCGTTCGTTCCAAACCTTTTCGAATTCATCAAATCCTGGAATTGATTTTGCAGCCATAGTGCGAATTGGTCCCGCCGCAATCAGATTGACGCGAATGTTTTTCGGTCCAAGATCTCTTGCAAGATAACGAGACGTTGATTCCAGCGCTGCTTTGGCTACGCCCATCCAATCGTATTTTGGCCAGGCGACAGTTGCGTCAAAATCTAGACCAACAATCGACGCACTATCTTTGAACAAAGGTACGCACGCCATTGATAAAGATTTAAGTGAATATGCAGAAACATGCATTGCCGTTGCAACATCTTCCCACGTAGTGTTCAAGAAGTTTCCACCGAGTGCGGCTTCTGGTGCGAAACCAATTGAATGCACCACGCCATCTAAATGCGGAACATGTTCGCGCACTCTGCTTTGCAGTAAGTCAAGATGTTCTTGGTTGGTTACATCTAATTCAATTATTGGGGCAGGATTAGGTAAACGCCCAGCGATACGTGTGGTCAAACTTAATACGCGACCATATGAAGAGAGCAGAACAGTTGCGCCTTCCTCCTGCGCTATTCGAGCAATGTGGAAAGCTATGGACGCATCGGTTAATACACCGGTAACCAAAATATTCTTACCTGTTAGCAAACCCATTTAATGTCCCATCCCTAATCCACCGTCAACAGGTATTACCGCCCCTGTTATGTATGCCGCTTTTTCTGAAGCGATGAAAGAGACAACCTCCGCTATCTCATTTGAGTCAGAAAATCTTCCGAGGGGAATTGATTCTGCGATCTCTTGCCTTCTTTTATCATCCAGTGCTGCCGTCATATCTGTTTCAACAAATCCGGGTGCAATTACATTCGCTGTGATTCCACGGCTGCCCAATTCGCGGGCGAATGATCTAGCCATTCCGATGAGTCCTGACTTGCTTGCCGAATAATTCACCTGACCAGCAGAACCCAACAACCCAACAACCGAACCGATAAATATCAATCGACCTTTCTTAATCTTAAGTAAACCTTTTGTCGCTCTCTTGGCAACGCGAAATGCCCCGGTTAAATTTGAATCTATTACTTCTTCGAAATCTTCGTCAGACATACGCATTACAAGTGCGTCCTTCGTTATTCCTGCATTACAAATCAACACTTCTGGAATGCCCCACGATGTCTCAATCAATGTGAAAGCATCATCAACACTCTGCGTTGAAGTAACATCTAGTGCTACACAATCAAAACCAGGAATAGCCGCACCAGAGCGTGACCCAATAACGACAAGAAAACCATCTCGTGACAAAGCGTTGGCAATAGCTAAACCAATTCCGCGGTTTCCACCTGTTACCAAGGCGATAGGTTTTTGCGACATGCGAGAAATCTACTGGCTACTCTCGCGTAAAGTGAATTTCATCTGGCATCGTGTCTGCTCCTCGCCTAGAATCGGCGTATGGCTAATGAAGAAGATGTTTATGACATCACCAGTGCTCAAAAATCATTAAGTTCTGATCAACCTGGACGTCAACGCCGATATTTTATTTCTATGATGGTGAGAACTGCTTGCTTTATTCTCACCGTGGTTCTGCCAAGTCCGTACCGTTGGATTGCACTAGTAGGCGCAGTATTTCTTCCTTACGTAGCAGTTGTTGTAGCAAATGCCGGTCGCGAGACAATCATTCCTGGTGCTGCAATATTGAAAAAGAAACCACGCTCTCTCTCTTAAGTTAAGGTATTGCCGTGGTTAAAGAACGGTACGCATTCCTAAAAACACTCATCGCACTTTTGCTCATACTTTTATGTCTGTGGGCCGCACAATGGCAATATCACCGTGGAGTTGATCGACACGCTCGCAATACTTTGATTATTGAACAATCACTATTGCCTGCCGTTGAATTAGGAGAGCTCACCGGCAATATCGATTCTTTCGAATGGCGAACTATTTCCATTCAAGGCGTTTTTGATGATAAAAATCAGATATTACTTCGCAATCGTTATAGCGATGGTGTTTATGGTTTTGAGCAACTCACGCTCTTTGTCTTTGACCAGAGAAAAATATGGGTAGATCGTGGATGGATTAAAGCTGGTTCAAATGCCACTATCCCACCGCAACTACAACAAACTAGCGATGAAAGTGTTCGTATAACTGGTCGTTTGCGTTTAGATTCTTCACTCCCCCAAGGAAAATTTTTTGCAGTAGCTAATAACGCACAGCGGGATTTGGTTTCCCAATTAGATGCTAGAAAAGGTATTCAAACGGAAGATTTCTATATCGATTTAATCTCGGTTTCCGATACCGCCATGAATCCGGATGTTCCTGTTGAGTTGCCAGAACTTAGCGATGGACCACATATGGCGTACGCCTTGCAATGGATTTTCTTCGCCGCTTTAGTTATTTACGGGCGACGTCTCATTCGCAAGAGCGCTTAAATCTTGTC
>CAITAV010000083.1 GCA_903890345.1 uncultured Actinomycetes bacterium | reverse complement strand
GAGTGTTTTAACTGAGAAGGAAATCAAATCTTTGTTGAAAAAATCTAATCGTGATGAAGCTGTTGTTGCTCTCATCGAAGCAACATATGTCAACGGTGCTCCAGATAACGTCACTGTCGTTGTTGCAGATGTTATTGAAGAAGAAAAGCACCCAGTTGAGTTGTTGGGAGCTGCGCAATGACACTTCTTGGTGGACGTTACACAGTTGGCGAAATGATCGGCACTGGCGGAATGGCTGATGTTTACATCGCCCAAGATGAAAGACTTGCCAGACAAGTTGCTGTAAAGATTTTGCGCAGCGATCTTGCTAAAGATCCATCATTTGTTTCGCGCTTTAGAAAAGAAGCATTTGCTGCTGCCGGTTTAAATCATCCAGGAATTGTTGCGGTGTATGACTCTGGTGAAGATCCTGCTCCGTACATTGTTATGGAGTTAATCTCTGGTCACACACTTCGCGAATTAATTCATCGGGGTGAAAGAATTCCATTAGATCGCGCACTAGAAATCGGCGAAGGAATTCTTGGCGCTCTCGAATATTCTCATGAACGCGGAATTGTTCACCGCGATATCAAACCTGCCAACATCATGATCACTGAGATGGGCGATGTAAAGGTGATGGATTTTGGTATCGCGCGCGCAATGGATGATTTCGGTGCGACTCTGACAAGTACATGGAACATTGTTGGCACTGCGCAATATTTATCACCCGAACAAGCAATGGGTGAAACCGCAGATGCGCGCAGCGATATTTATTCAACTGGTTGTTTGTTATTTGAAGTTCTTACAGGACGTCCACCATTTACTGGTGACACACCTGTTTCTATTGCATATCAACACGTATCCGGAGAATTACCAAAACCTTCTTCAATTCAACCAACACTGGCTGGCGATATTGATGTGTTGCTCTCTGTTGCACTAGCTAAGAAACCACAAGATCGTTATCAATCAGCAGGTTTAATGCTCGATGATGTGCACCGTTTGCGCACCGGTCAAGCAGTAACAACCAAGATTGCGCGTACAAAAGTTTCTCGTCGCACGGTGCTCGCATCATTTCTTGCTTTAGTTTTAACTCTTGGAGTTGTAACTGGCGGGGTTTTCTTATCCCGACCTAATTCAGTAGTCGGTGTAGATGGAATTCCAAACGTCGTTGGACTTTCACAAATAGCGGCGCAAGCGCTTTTAACTGATTACACAGTGACAATTCAGCGTGCTCACGATTCACGAATTCCTAAAGATCGCGTTGCAAGCCAATTCCCACTAGCAACAACGCGCGCCGCTAAAGGTTCTAGCGTCATTCTTACAATTTCAGATGGGCCGGGCGATGCAATTGTTCCAACCGATTTAGTTGGTTTATCTCTGATTGATGCGCGCAGTTCGTTGGCAGCTGTTGGTTTAGTAATTTCATCAACGCAACCCGTGCCTTCTGATCGTGAACAAGGAACAGTGCTTAAGGTTTCACCCGAACCTGGTTCCACAATTTCTGCCGGTAGCGGTGTTGTATTACAAATTGCTAGCGGACAAGTTGAAGTTCCTGCGCTCATCGGAATCGATGCAATCCAAGCAAAAACTTTATTAGTGCAAGCCGGGTTCTTAGTTCGAGAAGTAACAGCCTTTGATTCAGCTCAACCAATCGGTGTTGTTATTAGACAAGCACCAGATGGTGGAAGCACGCAAACAATTGGACAACCAGTAACAATTACAATTAATACAGCGCCGTAATTAAGCGCTAATTACAGGAGTTAATCCGACAGCTTTGCTTTGTGCGTTTTTATCGCCGCACTGTGTTAGCCAGTTAGCAAGTAATTTGTGTCCGTGTTCTGTGAGCACAGACTCTGGATGAAATTGCACGCCTTCGATTGGCAATGTCTTGTGGCGCATAGACATCACAACACCGGATTCGGT
>CAITAV010000082.1 GCA_903890345.1 uncultured Actinomycetes bacterium | reverse complement strand
TTGCAGGTTTGCCAGTAACCGAACATCAATTAATGGCAGCAAAGCGTGCAGGTGTTACGACCATTATTTTGGCCACTTCTTATCTATCGGAAATTTTTACACCCTATTTTGGTGATGGATCACAGTGGGGAATCAATATTGATTATGCGGTGGAGGAGACTCCACTTGGAACAGGGGGCGCAATAAAAAATGCAGCAGCTGCCTTAAATTTACCTGCCGGATCCGATGAACCAATAGTTATTTTCAACGGAGATGTATTGAGTTCACATAATCTGGCCAAACAATTACAAGAACATGTCGCGCAAAAAGCAGATGTAACACTGCACTTAACACACGTAAGCGATGCCAGGGCTTATGGCTGTGTTCCGGTTGATGAAAACGGGCGAGTAACTGCATTCTTAGAGAAAATGGAAAGCCCAATTACCAACACAATTAACGCTGGTTCTTACGTTTTTCACCCATCTGTAATTGACACAATTGCAGCCAATACTGTGGTCAGTGTTGAACGAGATGTATTCCCGGCATTAGTAGCAGCCGGTAAGAAAATTTATGGCTACGTTGAGGATTCGTATTGGCTCGACATCGGAACACCAGGAGCATTACTTGCAGGATCAAAGCATTTAGTAGCCGGTGATTTCAAAGTAGCTGCGTCATCTCAGATTGCACCAACAGCGGTATTGCGAGAGGGAACATCCGTGGGAGACGGGTGCACGATTGAAGGTGATGTCTCAATCCGCGGCAGCATCATTTGTGCCGACGTACACATTGGTGCAGGGTCAGAGGTTGTAAATAGTTTTATTGCACCAGGAACTCGCGTTGCAGCGAATACGAAAATTATTGGAAATTACTATTCAAATGAGTTGATTTCGCCCTTAAATCTTTAGATTTCCTTCATTTCACGCTCAATATTGGCTCCCTTGGACTTGACTTACAGGGATTACAAGCGTGTAATTCTCTTCTAGTAGGCCACATCCATGAGGGATGAAGCCAAGAATTACAAGGAGAATCGACACCATGCCGATCCGCCCACAAGATTCACAGAAGCAGGCACCTACTTCCTCACTTGGCTCCGGCCCAATCATTCAACTCATCTCTGGTGAGAGCGTTGAGTTGTCGTGGCAAGAACGCGCACTCTGCGCACAAACAGACCCAGAAGCATTTTTCCCTGAAAAAGGTGGATCAACTCGCGAAGCAAAGCGAGTCTGTCTTTCATGTGATGTGCGTTCACAATGTTTGGAATACGCACTTGCTCATGATGAACGTTTCGGAATTTGGGGCGGACTTTCAGAACGCGAACGCCGCCGTCTGAAGCGCCGTCCTGCTTAATCGCGTCCGCTCGAGCGAACGACAGGTTTCCGTATGGCTGTAACAGCCGCAGAAGATTTACGACATGTAACAGCAATTCTTGTTGTACATGATGGCGCGTTGTGGTTACCACAAGTTGTTGCATCACTAACTTCTCAAAAACGTTCAGTTGATCAAATACTTGCAGTAGATACTGGTTCAACTGATTCATCAGTAGCGCTACTTAAAGGTGCGAAAATTCCCGTTCTCTCACTTGATCGTGAATCTGGTTTTGGTGATGCGATTTGGGCAGCTATTCAAACATTGCCTGCACCCACCGCTCCAGAAAATGAATGGTTATGGATTTTGCATGATGACTGCGCAATGCATCCAGATGCTTTGGAGAAGTTACTTGATGCGCTTGCTCAAAAACCACAAGCGATTATGGCTGGACCAAAATTGTTGGGATGGCACGACAAATCACATTTACTTGAAATTGGTGTCAGCATTGCATCCGATGGCGCTCGCTGGACCGGACTTGAATCACGCGAATATGACCAAGGACAGCATGATGGTGTGCATGATGTTCTTGCAGTAAGTACAGCAGGCGCACTTGTTCGCCGTGATGTATTTGTTGAATTAGGTGGCTTTGATCCCAACCTTTCACTCTTTAGAGATGATGTTGATTTTGGTTGGCGCGCAAGAGTTGCAGGACACTCTGTTATTGCAGTCAGCGAAGCAAAAGGTTTTCACGCACAAGCAGCAGCATCTGAGCGACGCTCAGCAGATGTGAAGGAAGCTTTTTTGCATCGCCCGCTCTTACTTGATCGCAGAAACGCCGCATATGTTTTACTCGTCAATTCTTCGTGGTGGATGTTGCCATGGGTTGTTTTGCAATTGCTTGGTTCGGCCACAGCGCGCGCTATCGGATTCTTGCTCGCAAAGTTACCTGGATATGCAAGCGATGAACTATTAGCTTTGGCAACTCTTGTAATACATCCACGTGAACTAGCCAGTGCCCGTAAGTTTAGAAAATCTCACAGGTTGCTCTCGGCTCGCGCGGTAAAAGAATTCATTCCGCATCGTCGTCATCAACTGCGCGCAGGTATCGAAAGATTATTCGATTCGATTCGAAGTACATTGCTTCCGACTGTCGAGCAAACCAGCACCGCTCTTGACCCACTTAATGAAGATGAAGATTTATTAACACCTGCCACAACTGGACGATGGTGGACAATATTTAAACAACCAAAAGCTCTTGCAGGTTTTGCCATCTTGATTTTGATCGCAATTTGGTCTCGGCATAGATATGGTCCATTAGTCGGCGCAGCACTGGTGCAAACACCTGAAGGCGCAAGAGATTTGTGGCGAATGTATTTTGAATCATGGCATCAAATCGGTATGGGAACTGATCAAGGCGCACCAACGTGGATAGCGATAATCGCACTTGGATCAACAATTTTATTTGGTAAAGCCAGCCTCTTTATCTCACTCCTCTTCTTCTTGGCACCACTGATTTTCATGCTTGCCAGTTTTAGACTTTTTGCAAGAATTACCTCACACAATTGGTTACGAGTTACGGCGAGTTTTCTTTATGCGATTTCTCCAGTGGCAGTAGCCAGCATTAATTCAGGTCGAATTGGAACAGTCGTCACCCTCATACTCTTGCCGTATATCGGATTGTTGGTAAGTGATTGGCTTACGATTGAAAATTCTTCCTGGAGAAAGATTTTTCTGCTTTCTCTGGTCTTATCTGTTTCCTTCATTTTTTCAATGCAAGTCTTTATCTACGTTGTAATTGCAACGTTGATAATTTCCATTATTGATTTTGTTAAATATGGAAATATCCGTTTTTTCCACCAACGACTCGCACGGCGCATGACACTAGTTATCGCACCGCTTCTCATCGCAATTCCGTGGTCCATTCAAACCTTACTTAACCCGAAGAATTTATTGCTCGAACCAGGTTTAGCTATTGCAGGTGGAGGACCAAACTTTGCATTAATCGCAAATCCCGGTGGTTCTGGTGCTTTGCCATGGTGGTCCCTTAGTCCAGTTTCCTTAGTACTTTTTGTGGCGCTTTTCTCTTCCACTAAAGCCCGGATCATTTCTTACTTTGGAAGTGGTGCACTCGCTGCGGCTGTTCTCGTCGGTTCACTCTCTATTTCTGGTCATGGCAACTCATCTCCAGTTCGTACGTGGACTGGTTCGCTAATATCAATTGCAACTCTCTGTTCGGTAGCTGCAGGAATTTTAGTTTTAGATCGATTGCGCGAAGTACTCGTTGTTACAAACTTTCATTATCGTCACATACTCGCTGGCTTACTCGTAATCGTTACAACTTTGTATTCGGTCTCAACGATTTCTTGGCTTGTAACAGCCGGCGCCGATTCACCTACGCGAGCCACCGATTCTAAAATTTTGCCAGCTTTCCTTGGAGTTGAAGATGGAGTAAAAACTCTTGTACTTCGACAAGTAAAAAGTAATGGCGTCAATACCATGCAGTATTTTCTCGCACGAGGCCACGATGTTCTCTTAGGGGAACCCGATATTTCTCCGGCAGAATCTCCAGAAGTAACAAATGCAATTAAAGAAATTGCTGATGGCACTGGAATATCTGCCTCTAAAGTTCTTGGTCGCCATGGAATTAAATATGTTTTTGCGAAGAGTCCAACTAACAAAGAAGTAGTTCGAACAATTGATGGCCTTGGTGGATTCGTCCGAGCATCTGCAA
Organism: uncultured Actinomycetes bacterium; assembly: GCA_903890345.1. Classification (GTDB taxonomy): domain Bacteria; phylum Actinomycetota; class Actinomycetes; order Nanopelagicales; family Nanopelagicaceae; genus Planktophila. The sequence goes on along the minus strand of CAITAV010000082.1, from coordinate 7,536 downwards.
CTAGCGCTGGAATCGTTTGGAAAGTAAGTAATGCCTACAGTCGGATTAATTTCATTGATGCCAACGGCAAGGTATCTGAAATCTTGAGCACAAGTGTTGGTTCACGCACGCAGATTTATTCAGCAGGAACAATTTTGCTCACCGATTCTTACAGCAAATATTGGAAAGTTTTCCAAAATGGTCAGACCCTGGAACGAACTAAAGATGCAAATGGATTCACGCAATTTAGCGTTAAAGAACCAGGGGAGATCTCATTACTCCATGACGGAACCAGTCGTCGTGGCTTGCTATCTTTGCAATTCATTTTCCTTGTAACTTTCATCGTTCTTGCAGCACCAGCAGGACGCAGACGCCGTGAAATGTCAGAAAGTGAGCTGACATGAAGCTAAGAAGATTCTTCATAATTGCAATTACTTTGGGCTTACTAATTGGAGCCTCAAATACTTTAAGCGGTTCAATTTCTCGCCAGCAATTTTCGTTGAGTTATCCATCTGTAGTTTGTCCGCCAACCATTAAATCCCTTGCATCCCAAGTTTCTGTGGGTTCGCAAAATACAAAGATTCATCGAGTCGGTTCGACGTCAGCGAAATTTGTAAAATCTCGCGCACTTCGTTTTCCTGTTCCTGTCGATCCAATTCTTGTAGATGCGCAGGGAATTACACCCATTGTTTGGCAGAGTCGGCCAGGATCCTGGGCTGGTGGAACTATTTGTTCAGATCCAGCAGCAAGCCAATGGTTTGTTGGAGGTTCAGCCGACATCACTGCTCGCGGAAAATTAATTCTTGTAAATAGTGGGCTGAGTGAATCAGTTGCAGATGTTTTCATTTGGAGTGGAACATCACCTGCCAGCACAAAAGCGATTACCGTCAAGGCAAATTCTTTTGAAGCACTGGGACTCGATTCACTTGCACCTGGAGAATCATCCATCGTTGTTCGAGTTGTCTCAAGATCTGGTCGCTTGAATGCTTTTATGGTCGATGAACGAGGTAAAGGACTTCGCGCGCTGGGTGGAGATTTAGTAAGTCCGGGAATTGCACCTTCGAAACAAATTTACATACCTGCAATCCCTCTTCAACCAAAAGTTAAGAATGCGCCAGCGCAACAACTGCGACTATTGGCGCCGGGGGATGCAGACGCAAATATAAGCGTCGAAGTTATTTCTGGCGATGGACGTTTCACTCCTGTCGGTTTTAATGAAATTTTGCTTAAAAAGGGTCAGGTTATGAATTTCTCACTATCACCGTCTGTTAGCTCATCGGTATACGGAATAAGAATTGAATCTGATGAACCAATTGTTGCCGGAGTCTTAGCAAATGTAGGAAAAGATTTTGTGTGGAGCTCTTCTGTTCCGCCACTTAGCCCCTTCACGATTGCCATGACTGGAATGTCACCGTTACTAGTTTTTATCGGCGATAGCATCAATGTAGATCTCGAACTCGGGTCCGCAGGTGGTAAAAAGATTCGTAAAAATATTCAAGGAAGTGACATTGCTTTCTGGCGGGTTCCTGACAATGCTCGAAATTTAACCTTCGTCCGAGTAAGTGCTAATACCTATGGCTCCGCTCTTCAAGCATCTGTAAATGGCTTTGGGTCAATTCCTTTAATTGCTGGAAGCGTCCTGACAAAATCGGCCATTCCAACTGCAAACATTCGCGTTTTGAATCCTTGATAATCCCAAGTTTTTAGTAGACATCCCACTAATCTTGTATGCATGAGTACACGATATGGGCGCGCATGTTCGCGAACGAGTTGTCGACTCACTGCAACTATGACATTGACCTATAACTATGCCGACTCAACTGCGGCGCTCGGTCCACTTGCAACTTTCTCCGAGCCACATGCTTATGACTTGTGTGAAAAACATGGTGAACGTTTAACAGTTCCAAATGGTTGGAATGTTATTAAAGCATCTATCAATTCACACGATAACGGTCCAACACAAGATGATCTGATGGCAATCGCTGATGCAGTTCGTGAAGCAGGCTCAAAAGAAATTAGCAGTCAAAGCCCACAAAGTAGCGCCAGCGCTTCAACATCACTTGGACGTAGAGGACACTTGCGCGCAGTTCCGTCCTAGACTTAGCACATGGGTTCGACCGAGATTCCAAATATTTTTAAAGCGTATGACATACGTGGTTTAGTTGGTACTGAATTAACTCCAGATTTTGCATTTGTAACAGGTGCAGCCTTTGCTAGATTCATAATTCAAGAACGCGAACCAGGAACAATTGTTATTGGCGAAGATATGCGTCCATCATCGCCCGAACTTGCTGACGCATTCTCAGCGGGTGTTACTTCTCTGGGCTTAGATGTGATCCGTATTGGTCTCGCATCGACAGATATGTTGTATTTCGCAGCTGGAAAATTAAACATGCCAGGTGCCATGTTTACTGCAAGCCACAATCCGGCGGAATACAACGGTATTAAGTTGTGTCTCAGTGGTGCTAGACCAATCGGAAAAGAATCTGGTCTGCTCGCTATTGAAAATTTCGTTCGATCAGGGTCACCAGTTTCCTTTGGAAATGTCGGCAAGGAGAGTGCCCGTAATCTGCTCTCTGATTACGTTAAACACTTGCATACGCTTGTGGATGTATCGGCTATTAGAAAGTTAAAAATAGTCATCGATGCAGGAAATGGCATGGCTGGATATACGGCCCCAGCTATTTTTGCAGATTTAAACCTAGAGATTATTCCTATGTATTTTGAACTCGACGGATCATTTCCAAACCATGAGGCCAATCCAATTGATCCTAAAAACCTTAAAGATTTACAAAAAGCTGTCAAAAAACACGGCGCAGATATTGGTTTGGCTTTTGATGGAGATGCGGATCGCTGCTTCTTAGTAGATGAAAATGGGGCGACGGTGAATCCTTCAGATCTCACTGCTCTTATAGCTGCGCGCGAATTAAGAGTTAATCCCGGAGCCTCAATTATTTATAATCTCATTTCATCACGATCGGTTGCAGAGGTTATTGAAGAAAATGGGGGAGTGGCGCTTCGATCTCGAGTTGGACACTCATACATTAAAGCGATGATGGCGCAGAGCGGTGCAGTTTTTGGTGGCGAACATTCTGGGCACTTCTATTTTAAGGATTTTTGGAAAGCAGATTCAGGGGCACTTGCTGCTCTTCATGCGATAGCAGCACTTGGAACATCTAAAGGTTCACTTTCAAAGTTGCTTAAACCGTATCAACGTTATGTTTCAAGTGGTGAGATAAATTCAAAAGTTAAAGATGCTCAAAAAGCCATGAGCATTATTGAACAAAAATATGCAGAACGAGCCGATGTAAGCATTGACCACCTTGATGGCCTGACCATCAATGGTGATACATGGTGGTTTAACCTGCGTCCCTCTAACACTGAGCCACTACTTCGACTCAATGTTGAAGCCAAGGACCGTGCCCGCATGGAGAAAATCAAAGATGAGGTACTCGCCACAGTTAGAAAATGAGAGCTTGAGTTCTCACTTTCTAAGCAATGGCAGTAACCTAAGCACCTAGCAACCTAACACTGTAGAGCCCTACCCCTTAGGTCACGTCTAACACATAAGTACTTAACCTAAAAGGAGAACGTTCGTGAATTCACCAGTGACAGCAACACTTCCACGCCATGACATTGCAGATGCATCACTAGCTGCAGAAGGTCGCAAGCGCATTGAATGGGCAGAGCGCAACATGCCTGTGCTTGCACAGATTCGTGCACGCTTTGAAAAATCACAACCATTTACTGGCGTACGCATTGCAGCATGCATGCACGTAACGACAGAGACAGCAAACTTGATGCGCGTGCTCAAAGCGGGAGGCGCAGAAATTGCACTCTGTGCTTCAAATCCACTTTCTACACAAGATGACACAGCAGCAGCACTAGTTCACGAATACGGAATTAGCGTATTTGCTCGTAACGCTGTTGATCGCGATGGCTATTACTCACACATCAACGCAGCACTTGATATCGAACCTCACCAAGTATTTGACGATGGTTGCGACCTTGTAAATACATTGCACACAACTCGTAAAGAACTTATTGGAAATATTGCTGGTGGTTGCGAAGAGACAACTACTGGTGTTATTCGTCTAAATCAAATGGCGAAAGATGGCGCGCTTCAATTCCCAATGATTGCAGTCAATGACACTGACACAAAGCATATGTTTGATAATCGCTACGGAACTGGTCAATCAACTCTGGACGCAGTATTTCGTGCCACAAACTTCTTGCTCGCAGGTCGCGTGCTAGTCGTTGCTGGATTTGGATACTGCGGTAAAGGCGTTGCAGAACGCGCAAAGGGCATGGGCGCTGATGTAGTAATTACCGAAATTGATCCCACCAAAGCACTTGATGCGATGATGCAAGGATTCCGCGTTATGCCTATGGCAGACGCTGCAAAAATCGGTGATGTATTCATCACTGTTACTGGAAACCGCGATGTATTACGTGATGAGCACTTTGCTGTAATGAAAGATGGCGCAATCATGGCTAACTCTGGTCACTTTGATATCGAAATCGATGTTGCATGGCTTGAGCAAAATGCAAAGAAAAAGAATGCAAAAATGCGCCACCAGACTGATGAATACGTATTATCAGATGGTCGCCGTTTACTTCTTATCGCCGAAGGTCGTCTAGTAAACCTTGGCGCTGCAGAAGGACACCCTGCATCTGTAATGGATATGTCATTTTCAGATCAAGCACTTACAGCTGAATACTTAGTTAAAGAAGCAATGAATCTCGAGCCAGGTGTTCACACAGTTCCTACATATATTGATAAGGAAGTTGCAAGTCTTAAACTTCAAAGCATGGGTGGAAAAATCGACGTCCTAACTCCTGCGCAAGATATGTACCTGAACTCTTGGGAGCACGGAAGCTAATGACCTTGGTATTGGTCGTCGATGACGACCAGGACCTAGCAGAAATGCTTGGCATCGTTTTAAATGGTGCCGGAATAGATGTTGATTTAGTAGGTAGAGGCGACGAAGCTCTGGAGGCATTTAGAAATAATCCTCCAGACTTAGTCCTTCTAGATGTGATGCTTCCCGGTTTAGATGGAATTGAAGTCTGCAAACAAATACGCGCCGAATCTATGGTGCCAATTGTGATGCTCTCAGCAAAGGGAGATACTCATGATGTTGTTCGTGGATTAGAAGCCGGTGCAGATGATTACATGGTTAAACCTTTTCGCCACCAAACTGAACTTGTTGCAAGAATTAGAACACGCTTACGTAAAACCAATACCGATATAACAGGACTGTTAAAAATTTCAGATTTATCAATTGATTTTAACGCTCACGAAGTAAGCCGAGCGGGCAAAGTTATTACGTTAACTCGCCTCGAATTCGATCTTCTCGTAGCACTTGCTCGCGAACCTGGAAGAGTTTTCAGCCGGGATGCGCTCTTAGGTGAAGTATGGGGTTATCGCCATTCAACTGATACACGATTAGTGAACGTGCATGTACAAAGATTGCGCGCAAAAATTGAACAAGATCCTGAGCATCCAGAAATAGTTTTAACTGTACGTGGAGTTGGATATAAAGCGGGAAACCAAAGTAAATAGCAATGGGTTTAATGAGTAATCGCCTGAGAACGTCCCTAGCGTTGAGAGTTTTGCTCTCAACAATTGTGCTTTCATCTGCCGTTATTTGGCTATCAGGATCTATTCTCAATTCACGCGTTGCTGCGGGTGTGAAACAGGTAAACCTTGATTCAGCGGTCAATGAAGCCCGATCAACAATTGTTGGAGCACGCTATCGATTAATTCTTGCTAAAAGTGGTTCTCCAAAAAAGATTGACGAACTCATTGGTGAAATTGTTAGTTCTGCAACAACTATTGGTGCACGCGCAAGTGGACGTGAACTCGTTTTGTTAAGAGGTCCATTGGTAAACCCAGTAGAAAAAGACTTTACGACGACCTCAAACCTTGTTGATCCTAAATCTTTGCCAGATGAATTCAGAGAAAAAGTTCGAAGCACATCAGAACTAAATTGGAGCTATATCACCATTAAGTACGCGGGTTCTTTGCAGGTTCCAGCGATTGCAGTGGGAGATATGGTTTCAATTCCGAGATCCGGTAAATATGAAATGTATTTACTCTTTCCATTAACGAATCAGAATAAAACCCTCAATTTAATTTCACGCTCAATTATCTTGGTAGATGTTGCTCTCATATTTCTGATTGGTTTGATTACATGGCTAGTAGCGCGTCAAGTTGTACGACCAGTACGTGAGGCTGCACGAGTGGCTGAACAATTTACATCGGGTGATCTGAACCAACGAATGCAAGTAACCCGCAAGGATGAAATTGCGACACTCGGGGTTTCATTTAATGAAATGGCTGCCTCGATTCAACAACAGATCATGCGACTGGAAAACCTTTCACGCGTACAGCAACGATTTGTTTCCGATGTGTCTCACGAATTAAGGACTCCACTTACTACTTTACGTATGGCATCTGAAGTGATTCATTCATCACGAAGCTCATTTGATCCGCAGATTGCAAGAAGTGCGGAGTTACTTATTGGAAATATCGACCGTTTTGAACGTTTGCTCGAAGACCTATTAGAAGTCAGTAGGTTTGATGCTGAAGTTGCGGTCCTAGAACCCGTTGATTTTAATCTCATTTCTTTGATTAACGGATGTATTGACGATTTAGAGTTAGTCGCGAAAGAAAATGGAACTCAAATAATTTTCAATCCTTACAGCGAGAATTTATCAATTAATGCTGATGCGCGACGCGTAGAACGAATCTTGCGAAATTTACTCAACAATGCAATTGACCACGCAGATTCAAAACCAATAAACGTGCAAGTGGAATATAACGATAATGATGTTGCTGTTGCGGTGCGCGATCATGGCATTGGAATTGATGAAAGCTCACTCTTACGTATTTTTGATCGTTTCTGGCGAGCAGATCCGTCACGTTCACGAATTCGTGGAGGTACGGGATTGGGTTTATCGATTGCGCTAGAAGATGCTCGCTTACATGAAGGAGAGCTGGAAGTCTGGGGTAGACCAAATCAAGGTGCACATTTTGTTCTAACTTTGCCACGTGTTGCTGGCAACCACATTGAGTCTCGATTAATTCGGTTAGAGCCCAAGGATTTGAAAATCTAAATATCCACAGTTTTCACAGAGCTTAGAATTATTTGCTTCTGACTTGCCATTATTTAGCAGTGCTAAAACCTCATTCATTAAGTGAAATATTGTTTCCGAATCGTTGTTTTGGTTGCCGAGCTCTAGGTCCAGATATCTGTTCCAAGTGCAGAGTGCTTTGGAATCCGCATCTCTATCGAAGCACCTTGGATTCTATGCATGTTTATTCTGCTGTTCTATATTCTCCTGTTGCAAAGCGCATAATACTTTCAGCAAAGGAAAATGGAATTAAATCTGCAGATGATTTAATTATTCATGCAATCACACATTCGCTACATTTATTACTGCGAGATTTTGAAATGGGAATACTTGTCCCCGCCCCATCTAGAAAAAGTTCAAACCGAAAAAGAGGTAGAGATTTTTTATCTGAAATTACGCACACAATTGCGCGCAGTG
>CAITAV010000081.1 GCA_903890345.1 uncultured Actinomycetes bacterium | reverse complement strand
TTTGCTAATGCAATTCGTCGTGAGTGGGCATGGCGAGTATCTCGTGGTGAATCACTGGCGAATCTAGAGTTTGCCCGTCACTTCATTTAGGATGCTCATATGACAATCAAACTCATTCTTCTGCGCCACGGTGAATCCGAATGGAATGCAAAGAATTTATTTACTGGCTGGGTTGATGTCCGCTTATCCGCATCCGGTGAAACAGAAGCAAAACGTGGCGGTGCATTATTGGCCGAACGTGGTTTATTGCCAGATTTAGTTCATACATCCTTGTTGCGTCGTGCAATTCATACTTCGCAATTAGCACTAGATGCATGCGATCGTCATTGGATTCCGGTTTCGCGTTCATGGCGTTTAAATGAACGTCACTATGGTGCGCTACAAGGAAAAGATAAGAAAGAAACTCTCGCCGCATACGGTGAAGAACAATTCCAATTGTGGCGCCGTTCTTTTGACGTGCCACCACCACCTATTGAAGATGGTTCAGAATTTAGCCAAGCAAAAGATCCAAGGTACGCGGACCTTGGTAGCAATCTTCCAAAGACAGAGTGCTTAAAGGATGTTGTCACACGTATGTTGCCGTATTGGCACGAAAACATTGCGCCAGATTTATTAAGCGGCAAAACAGTATTGGTCACAGCGCACGGAAATTCGCTGCGGGCACTTGTTAAGCATTTAGATGGAATTAGTGATGCCGATATCGCTGGATTAAATATTCCAACAGGTATTCCGCTGTATTACGAATTAGGGTCTGATTTGAAGCCGATTAAATCTGGCGGAGAGTATTTAGATCCTGCTGCAGCTCGTGATGCAATTGCAGCGGTTGCGAATCAGGGTAAGAAGTAATTAAGCAAAATCTGATGCGTACGTTCCTGTAACGAGGAAGTACACACGACGAGCAACTGATACTGCGTGATCTGCATAGCGCTCGTAATAACGACCAAGTAGAGTCATATCGATTGCTGTTTCAATTCCGTAAGCCCAATTATCGGCTAGCAAAATTTCAAATAATTTACGGTGTAACTTATCCATCTCGTCATCATCTTTTTCAAGTTCAACGGCTGCCAATGTGTCGCGAGACGTAATGATCCCAGTTGTTTTTGTCACGATTCTTTGGGCTACTTCACCCATTTCTTGAATAATGAAAACTAGTTCTGGTGGCACCGCACATGCTGGGTAACGCATACGTGCAAGCTTTGCGATGTGGTGTGCAAGATCGCCCATTCGCTCGATGTCAGAGCTCATACGAATTGAAGCAACGAGTGTGCGCAAGTCACCAGCTACTGGTTGTTGACGAGCCATTAAATTGAGTGTGCGAGTGTCTAAATCGTGGTGCAAATTATCGATGCGTTCATCTTCAGAGATAACTTCCTCGGCGATGGCAAGATCGGCTTCCAAAATTGCTTTGGTGGCTCGCACCATCGCTGTATTTGCAAGTTGGCTCATCTCAACTAGAGATAGTCCGATGGCATCTAAATCATCATGAAAGGCATCGCGCATTGCATAACCGTACCTTGAGGCCACCTCTTCTTGGTGGAGGCAGGTTAACGGACATTGAATACAAGGCTAAGAAATGGGTTTTTTCAACCTAGGCTCACCCCTAATGGTGAGAGTTGCGCAACCAAACTCTACGATGGTGCCATGTTCGGACGCCGCACAATACGCGAAAGCGCAAACGGCTCTGCATTGATTCCGGCCGGAATTGTTGATCTCCTCGAAGTTGTTGATGCAGAATATTTATTACTTGCACCAGGTGAAATAGTTCTGCGTGCATCGGATGCATCTACAACTCTTGGCATGGTGCGCGATGGAAAATTGATAAGTAATGAAATTTTAAACATTGTCCGTGCATGCAGGCGTTCGCAAATCTCCCAAGAAGCCACAATCGAATTACCGCGTGGACCAATTGGTGAAGGTACTCACGACTTATTGGTCCGAGTATCCCCAGTCGGAACGCAAGGTGTAATTGCCGTGTTGATTTTCGATGACTCTGAGTTCAGACGCCTTGATGCAGTGCGCAGAGATTTCGTTGCAAATATCTCACACGAATTAAAAACACCGATCGGCGCGCTCTCTATTTTGAGCGAAGCGGTGCTTGAGGCAAGTGACGACCCGGTTGCAATCACCCGCTTTGCGACAAGGATGCAGGCAGAAGCAAAACGTTTATCAGATTTGGTTCAGGAAATTATCAATCTTTCCAGAATTCAAGATGAAGATCCGCTTAAAGATGCCAACCCAATTTTATTGAGTGATCTCATTTTGCAAGCCATGGATGAATCTCGATTGGCTGCTGAATCCAGAGAAATCAAGATTGAATTCATTAAGAATAATGACCCAACTATTTTGGGTGATGAGAGTCAATTAGAAATGGCGATTAGTAATCTCATTGAAAATGCCATCAATTACAGTCCCGATAAGACCAATGTCGTTATTTCTTTGAACAACTTAAATGGCTTGGCTGAAATAAAAGTTAAAGACCAGGGCATCGGAATCTCTGAAGAAAATATCGAGCGGATCTTTGAACGTTTCTATCGAGTTGATCCAGCGCGTTCACGTGCCACAGGTGGTACGGGACTTGGTTTATCAATTGTTAAGCACATCATCACAAATCACGGTGGAGACATCACTGTGTGGAGTGAGCAAGGCGAAGGAAGTACTTTCACTATGAGACTTCCTGAGTTTATTGAAACAGGCGACTTACAAGAGAACTTAGTAAGCGTCCCTAGTTTGACGGAGGAAAAGTAATGTCCCGAATTCTCGTAGTAGAAGATGAAGATTCATTTTCAGATGCACTGGGATATTTACTTGGTCGTGAAGGTTTCGATGTATGTGTTGCAGATACGGGCACCAAAGCAATCGAAGAGTTTGATCGCGGGGGAGCAGATTTAGTATTGCTCGACCTCATGTTGCCAGGGTTATCTGGCACCGAAGTATGCAAGCAACTGCGCACACGTTCGAATGTGCCAATCATCATGCTGACCGCAAAAGATTCAGAAATCGATAAGGTCGTTGGTCTCGAATTAGGCGCAGATGATTACATTACAAAGCCCTATTCCTCTCGCGAATTAGTTGCTCGTATTCGCGCAGTACTGCGTCGCAACACTGGCGAATTCACAGATGAAACTTCTTCGAGTGGCTCACTAGCCGCAGGTCCAGTTCGTTTAGATGTTGAGCGCCACTTGGTGAGCGTCAATAACGAGAGTGTTTCATTTCCACTCAAAGAGTTTGAATTACTTGAATTTCTTATGCGAAATGCTGGTCGCGTACTG